>JAEZAM010000152.1 GCA_023430465.1 Bacteroidota bacterium
TGGGTGCTGGATGCTGGATGCTGGATACTGGGGGCTGGATGCTGGGTACTGGATGCTGGGTGCTGGATACTGGATGGCTGGATGAGGTTTTTAACCTCGGGATTAATCCGGGGTTAATACGCCCGGGGACTGAGTAGCCCATGAGCGAAGCGAATGGGCGTACCGAAGGCCCCTGAAATCGGGATGCGCGGTGCGTAATACGGGATGCGGGATAGTTGGATACCTGCTACTTTTGAGCGAGAAAGAGAGCGAGAGCGGGTTGCTATGAGTTTTTTAATTTTTCATTTTTAATTTTTGTGGTCCCCTCATGATACCATCGACAACTTCAGAATATGGAGTAACGATTTTTCCTCCTTTGCCAGCCCCGAGGGAATTCCTTTCGACGGGGGCTTACTGAGGCAGTGTGTAAGCTGATTCTCCTCATATAACCGGATCAACTCAGGATGCACATAATATTTACGGCAGACGGTACGGGTATTCCCCAATTTCTCTGAAACGGCATCCAGCGCGGCCACAATATTCTTTTTTATCGTGGTTGGGGTTACTGGTTCTTCCATTTCCTGCTGGCAAAAAAACTCCAAGGCTTTCAACGTGCCCGCCCATGTCCGGAAATCCTTTGCACTGAAATCGTCATCCGCTGCGGCCTTGATATAGCTGTTCACCTTTCCCGAATCGATGCTTTTCTTATTTCCGTCCGCATCATAGTATTGAAACAGCTCTTTACCCGGCACATCGCGACACTGCTTCACTACCCGCGCCAGCTTCTTATTCCGGATCGTGATAGAGTGATCGATCCCCTTTTTCCCCCGGAACGAGAAACTGATTTTCTCCGAACCCACTTCCACATGCTTGTCTTTCAGTGTCGTGAGACCATATGATCCATATAATTTCTCATATCCATTATTTCCGATACGTATATAAGTCTGTTCCATCAACTGAATAACCGTAGCAAGTACCTTTTCTTCTGTCAGTCCTGGCTGTTCCAGGTCCTTTTTCAATCGCCTGCGGATCTTTGGGAGGGCATGGCCAAATTCATAGAGACGATGAAACTTCGTCTGGTTGCGAAGTTCATTCCAGCCTGGATGATATTTGTATTGCTTCCTGCCATTGGCATCTATGCCAGTGACCTGTATATGGCCAGCAGGCTCATGGCAGATCCAGACGTTCTCCCAGGCAGGCGGGATCACCAGGCTGCGTATACGGTCCAGATGAGACCTGTCCTTCACCACTTTACCCTGGTAAGTATAAGTAAATGCTTTCCCTTTCCTGATCCTTCGTATCCCTTCCTGGTTGTCGGTCACGTAGACCAGGTTCGCTGCCCGGGCCGCTTTCCGATAATCCCGGTCTATCTGTCTGTGCTGTTTATGAGTGAGTGTGGTGGTTGCTGTCATTGTCCGTTTAAAGGGAGTAGACAGGAAAACAGAGTGCCAGATTTCCCGGAAGGCCCGAAGCTTGTGGAGAATAGTCATGGGATTTGGGGAAATAGTTGCGCAAAACCGCTACGGAAGAGGGATAGCGGGGTTCTGGAAGCATTGGTATCACATTTGAATTATACAAACAGACAAAACACACCTATATGACATCCGACACCAACCTCCAGTTTATCCGCGAGAAGATCTACCAGATCAGGACCGCCATCATGTACAGCATGAGCAATGAGCTGGTGAAACTGCCAAACAGCATCGTCACCGCCGTTAAGATTGATGATGAGGGAAACCTCTGGTTTGTTTGCAACAAGCCGTCCCACGAGTTGGACCAATGCCCCACCACTTTTCCTGCCCGGCTACATTTTTACAAGAAAGGAACTTATTTCCACATGGAAGTGAGCGGTAAAGCCGAAATCGTGAACAACGATTATAAGGTATTTGCAGAGCACAGCGATTTCAACCGGCCGGTACTGGTGAAGATGAACATGTGTAATATCTCTTATACTGAACCCCAGGAGAAGAGAAAGAAATCATTCGAGGTGTGGCTGGAGAAGGCGGCACAATGGATGGTGAAAAATATCGCCCTGCCACGGAATGAGAAACCCGTACTCCACCAGATGCAGTCGATGAATCATTAATCAGTCAAGCGTATATCATGAGTAAAGATTTACAAAAGATCAGGAAGAAAATTCAGAACATTCAGTTCGGGATCCTTCGCTGCCGCCAGAAAGACAATCAGCAGTCATGGCAGGTAAAAGCCACCTCTGACGATGATAACGTGTTACACTGCCTGGTGGAAAGTGAAGAGCCCTATGCTGACATCCTGAATAAGAATGTAAATCTTGTACAGAAACATCATGATGATTACCTGTACATCACAGGTAAGGTCGATGCAGAGGTACATGACAACGTCAAGATCCTTTCCATCCGTATTCTAAAAGCTTGCTGGTTTGTGCGCAGGCAACGTGGTAGCGTTACCTGGCTCCAGGAAAAATACATGTACCAGCATGAAGAGTTGGAGCTTGCTTCCTGATAAAAAGATACTCCAGTAACTCCATCATATATCCGCACAGCCATTTTGGTTGTGCTTTTTTTTGCGCGGAACGCAAGATTCGGGAAGCGGGAGTGTGTGAGAGAATGTGTGTTTTTTTCCGCAATAATTATGTACTCAATTTCCTCGTTCGCAATTTTGTTTAAGGAATTAGTCATCAACGATCCGATTTGTTGCATACATCACACACAGAGGGGAATTCGTTGCAACAAAAAGTGATAATAAGCCTGTACTCCGTGCTGGCATTGTTTTTTCAAATATGAATGTAAAGACAGTGATTATGAAACAGGCGTTATACATAATAGCATTGGTATTCCTGATAGGATGGATTGTCAGCTTTTTCATGATGGGAGCGGGCGCAGTGATCCACGTGTTTCTCTTTATTTCAGCCATCCTTGCGATGCAGGGATTGATGATATGTCCAAAAAGAAAGCAGAAGGCATCAGCCACTGTAGCTGCAGATACTGAAAGCGCACTCTGCATTTAATAATGTATATTTAACGGGTCGCCAAAGCCGGCAGTTTTTCTATATGCCACTTACAAAAGCCAAGACGAGGTGGGGATATTTCATCGCATTTATCTTATTACTTCTTTCCTATTTTCTCATCTTTCTTGTGATCCGAAAGCTGGCTCAGGAGTCTGACCGCGTCAGCCACTCCTTTACCGTTATAAATAGCCTCGAGAAAATTAAAGGCGAACTGACAGATGCCGAAACCGGCATCAGGGGTTATTTTATCACCCGTAACGAACAGTACCTGTCATCTTATCACACCGGCAGAAAGAATGTAATTCCGCATTATGAGAATTTGCGGCGATTGACCGCGGAAGAGCCGACGTATAAGGCGAGGGTGCTGCGACTCGGCCAGCTAATCCCCATGCGCCTCGCCACACTTGACACTGCCCTTGCCGTATTTAAAAGACAGGGGGAACTGATCACGCCTGTAGTAACCGCACCGGGCGAGCGGAACCGTGTGATGATGGACAGCATCCGCCATGTAATTCATGAACTGAGAAATGACGAACAAACCCTGATGAATGAAAGGGATGATAATCTTCGCGGATTTTTTACCACTACCAGTATCCTGGCGCTAACCTCGCTTCTTGTTGCGCTTGTCACGATCGCTTATTCGGTAGTTATTTATAACAGAGAAAGCAAGGCCAAGGAAAAGGCGATCAGCAATACACGCCTGTACAGTATGCAACTGGAGGAAAGAGTATCCGAACTGGCCAACCTGAATGTGGAGTTACAGGAGCTGAAAAGTATTGAGAAATTTGCGTCCACCGGTCGGATCGCGCGGACCATTGCGCATGAAGTGCGAAACCCGCTAACCAACATATCCCTGGCTTCGGAGCAATTAAGGGAACTCGTGCCGGGAAATGAAGAGGCCGCCCTGCTGCTGGACATGATCGGGCGAAACAGCAGCCGCATCAACCAGCTTGTTTCCGACCTGCTTCAGTCAACCAGGTTTGCCCAACTTGAGTACACAGTGGCAGATATCAATGAACTGCTGGAGGAAACCCTCACCATGGCCAAAGACCGGCTGGAGCTTCACCAGGTAAAGCTGGAAAAAAAGTTCGCGCAGAATCTGTGTAAAGTTCCTGTCGACCGGGAAAAGATCAGGCTCGCCTTCCTCAATATAATCGTGAACGCCATCGAGGCAATGGAAAAAGGAAAAGGCGTCCTCCGGGTGACAACCCGATTGCAGGGGGATAAATGCCTGATCGAATTCTCCGACAATGGTTCGGGCATGGACGAAGAAACTTTGCAAAAATTATTTGAACCCTATTTCACCAGCAAACTAAAGGGCAACGGTCTCGGTCTGACGAATACCCAAAACATCATCCTGAATCATAAAGGAACTATTTCCGCTCAAAGCGTCAAAGGGGAGGGCTCAAGGTTTATCGTAGTGCTGAACACTGAACTGGAAGAGAGTATCTGAGGCAACAGTGTAGAAAAAAATCCCCTTACAGGCAAACCTTATCCATTGTCTGGAGTATGATTTCCCGGGTAAACGGTTTACTGATAAAATAGTCAACTCCCTCCTGGTAAGCAAGTTGCCGATCCGTGGCCGTATCATGTGCTGTGATCATGATAATCACCGAGTCCGGATGGCTTTTTTTGATCCGCCGGATATTCTGAACCCCCAGACCATCAGACAGGTGGTTGTCCAGGAAGATTATCTGCGGATCGGTCCCCTGCAAGACCCGGTGCGCTTCCTGTAAGCTCGTGACATAATCAGCTTCAATATTTTTGTACCTCAAGATGCTTTTCAGGAGGTAGCAAATATCTATTTCGTCATCAATTATTAGAGCGTTTGACCGGGTGTCCACATTTATCATTTTCGTCTCAGATCCAATATTATTCGTTGCTAATCTTATACATACACGGCCACAATTTTTTTGCCAAAACAATTGTTGCGTTTTTTACCGAGCATTCCCACATAGTCCGGCATGATTTGGGCATATATAGCCCGGAGTAGGTCAAAAATTCTTAATTTCAATTTGTCCCAACAAAACAAACTATGAGCAAGAAAATCCTCATTATTGACGACGATCTGGATTTGTGTACGTTATTAGGCAGATTTCTTACGAAGAATGGCTATGAAGTCGATATGGCCCACTCTGGCAGCAAGGGTATCGCAAAGTTCAACGAGGGCAGATTTGATGTGGTGATATGCGATTACCGGTTGGGCGATATGGAAGGGATCAATGTACTTACCGCCCTTCGCAAACAAGACCCGGGTGTCAAAGTTTTGATGATCACCGGCTACTCGGATATCAAGACCGCCGTAGAGGTCATCAAGCTTGGAGCGTTTGATTATATCGTGAAACCCCTGATTCCGGATGAGGTATTGAGTGTGCTGAACAAGGCAATTACTCAGCCTGCAGGCACCAACGCCTCTACTTACGAAGGCACAGCGGGGACGACCAAAAAATCAACTGCACCCAAGCCGAACGTTTACAATGAGCAGTTCATGGTAGGTAAGGCACCCGCTACAAAGGCGCTCTACGACCAGATCAATATAGTTGCGGCAACGAATTACAGTATCATCCTCTACGGTGAAAGCGGTACCGGCAAGGAAGTGATCGCCAAGACGATCCATGACATGAGTAATCGCAAAGACAAGCCCTTCGTAGCGATGGACTGCGGTACATTGTCGAAGGAGCTGGCCGGTAGCGAGCTGTTCGGGCACGTAAAAGGTGCGTTTACGGGCGCGCTGCAGGACAAGGAAGGACATTTCGAACTGGCAAACGGCGGTACACTGTTCCTGGACGAGGTCGGAAACTTATCCCTGGATGTGCAGGCAACCCTGCTTCGCGTGATCCAGGAAAGAAAGATCAAGCGGGTAGGTGGCAATAAGGAGATGAATGTGGATGTACGGATCATTGTCGCTTCCAATGAAAACCTGCAGGAAGGGTACAGGAAGGGTAAGTTCCGCGAGGATCTCTATCACCGCTTCAATGAATTCTCCATCAATCTTCCGCCCCTGCGGAGCAGGAAAGAAGACATCCTTCTGTTTGCTGATTTCTTCCTTGCCAAAACGAATTCTGAACTCCAGAAAGAAGTTGCCGGCTTTGACGAATCCGTCCTTCAGACATTTTTACAATACAACTGGCCAGGTAACCTTCGGGAATTCCGAAACGTGGTGAGGCGAGCCGTATTGCTGACGCCTCCGGGAGAGAAGATCACATCGGCATCACTGCCCTGGGAAATCACAAACAACTCGTCCATGGTTACTACTGCGCCCGTCGACGATGCCAAGCCATTCTCTATCAGCAGCCCGGCTCCAAAGAAAGAGCTTGACCTGAAAGATGCGGCCAGCCGTGCAGAGTATGAAACGATCATGACAGTGCTTCAACAGGTCAACTTCAATAAGAAGAAAGCAGCAGAGATGCTGAACATCGACCGGAAGACGTTATACAATAAGATCAAGAATTTCCAGGACCAGGAGTAATAGCTGGTTCATTGTTAAGCCTTTTATGAAGAGCATCCTCGACAGTTTCGAGTAATTGCTTTGTCATGAAAGGCTTTTCTATGTATCCGTCCGCGCCGGCAGCCATGGACAATGAGTCGATGTCAGGTGCGGCAGAGATCATGATCACCGGGATGGAACGGGTACGTTCATTGGTCTTCAAATGACGGCAAAGATCCACGCCATCGGTGCCGGAGAGTTGCTTGTCCAGTACAAACAGGTCAGGAAGCTCAAACTCATCCTTTAGAACGGGCAGGGCGCCTGAGAGAACCACCGTGTCGTACCCGGCCTTCTCAAAGATCAGCTTAAAAATTTCCTGAACACCCGGGTCGTCGTCAATAACCAGAATCCTTTTCTTCATGCGCGATTTAAAGCCCAAAAGATATACCATAAGTATGGAATGTTTTGGGAAAAAAGGATAAACTTACCCGTTGAGGGTGGAGAGATATTGCTGGATTTCGGCTGTATTCATGATCACATGCCGTCCATCACGGGCGAGTGCCTGCTCTGGCATGTACGGCACCTCGGCCTCGCGCGTATCCTGCACAATGGTGAGACCGCCTTTTTGAAGTATTTCGTGAAGACCTTCAGCACCATCTGCATTACCACCCGAAAGCAGGATGGCAACAGTTTTATCTCCGTACACATCTGCAGCGCAACTGAATGTAACATCAATGCTTGGGCGACTGTAATTTATTTTTTCAGAATAATCCAGCGAGAACGAACCATCGGATTCCAATAAAACATGATAGTCTGCCGGACAAACATAAACTGAGCCCGGGCGAATCAGATCCTTGTCTTCTATTTCCACCACGGGGATGCGGGTCTTGGCCATCAATACTTCCGTCAGCCTGGAGCCCTCCTGGGGATGGCGATGTAATACGATGAGTACAGGAACAGGATAGTTGTTTCTCAGAGAAGAAAGCAACTTGAAAATCACATGAAGGCTGCCCGCAGATCCCCCAATGATGATCAGTCCAGGGTTCCTGTCTATTTCAGTTTGCGCCATAGTTTTTCCTTGCCGGTAAGCTGCTTATAGGCCGGGGATATGGAAGAGAACCTGATCGATTCTTTTGTGCCCAGTCCTAGAAAGCCATTCAGCTCCAGGCTTTGGTCAAATAGTTTCAGTACACGATCCTGCAGATCTTTATTAAAATAAATGAGCACATTTCGGCAAAGGATCAGTTGAAATGAGTTAAATGAAGAGTCCGTCACCAGATTGTGATTGGCAAAGATCATCCGCTCGCTCAATGTGCGGTCAAATTGTGCAAAATGATAATTGGCGGTATAGTAGGAGGAAAAATCAACGGTTCCGCCTGAGGCCATATAATTCTTCGAGTATTGTTGCATCTGACTGAGCGGAAAAATGCCTTTACGGGCTTTATCCAGTGCAAGGGGGTTGATGTCAGTGGCATAAAGCAATGACTTATGCAACACACCCGCTTCTTTCAATAGAATTGCCATTGAATAGACCTCTTCACCTGTCGCACACCCGGCATGCCATATCTTGATAAAAGGATATGTTGCCAGTATGGGTACGATCTGCTGGCGAATGGCTTTATAAAACCCGGGATCCCGCAGCATCTCTGTTACAACTACAGTGATTTCTTCCAGTACACGACGGAAATACTCTTCATCATGTTTGATGCGGTACCTGAATTCGGCGAAACTGGTAAAATTATCCAGTGTTATGAGTCGTTGGATGCGCCGCTTGAATGATGCTGGGGAATAATCACCGAAATCGTATCCATAAGCCGAAACGATATCGTTTACCACCAGTTCAATGTCGGCATCAGAAATCAATATGGTATCGGTCTTGTGCAATGTTTAGCTGAGGAACCGTTGCAATACGTTCAACAACAGGTCCACGTTGATTGGTTTAGAGATATAGTCATCTGCGCCGGCCTGGAGGCAGCGTTCCCTGTCGCCTTTCATTGCCTGTGCAGTTACCGCAATCACCGGAACTCGCAGGTCTTCCAGTCGCTTCACTTCCTGGAGGGCTTCATAGCCATCCATTCCGGGCATCATCATGTCCATGAGGACAATCCCTATACCATTATCGGTCTTCAGGAGCTGAATACCTTCCGCTGCGCTTGTAGCAGACAGATTTTCATAGCCTTTGGCTTTTAGTGTGGCGGAAAGTGCAAAAATGTTCTTCGCGTCATCATCAATTATGAGGACTTTTTTTCCGGGCATAACTATACCGTTTTTTTGGTGGTGGAATCGTACAACCAGATTCTTAACAACGAAACGAGCTGGTCAAAGTCAACGGGTTTGGAGATATAATCCGAAGCGCCTGCCTGGATACATTTCTCCCGGTCGCCGGTCATGGCTTTTGCGGTTACGGCTATAATGGGGAGCCGTTTCCACTGGTTGCTTTCTCTTATCCGCGAAATTGTTTCATAGCCATCCATCTCGGGCATCATCATATCCATCAGCACGATGTCTATGTCAGGATTTTTCTGAAGCATTTCCAACGCCTCTTTTCCATCCACGGCGGGGATCACCTGCATCTGGTGTTGTTCCAGCGCCCGGGTGAGGGAAAAGATGTTCCGCACATCGTCATCCGCGATAAGCACCTTCTTATGTTGCAGTACTTCTGCCAATGTTCCTTTACGGCCGAACGTGGACGTACCTGATTTCTTATTTTCCTCCACGAGGTGCAGGAACAATGAGACTTCATCCAGGATGCGCCGATAGGATTGAGCTGTTTTGACAACGATGGAGTCAGCATATTTACGGATACGCATTTCATCATTGCGCGAAAGACTTTTGCCGGTGAAGATGATGACGGGAATATTCTCCATGCCCTTGCTCATCTTCAGGGTTTCAAGCGCCTCGTATGATTTCACGTCAGGTATGCCCATGTCAAGGATCACACAATCCACTTCTTTCTTTTCTAAGGAGTCGAGCCCGTTCTCTATGTTATCGGATATCTCCGAAGTGATCTGGTTGGTGCTGAGGAAGAAGGACAGGGCTTCAGCATGTTTGCTGTTATCCTCGATGATCAGGACCTTGCGGCTGTCTTTTTTGAAATAAAACTCGATCCGTTCAAAGATGGTGTTAAGCTGCTCGAATGCAAGCGGTTTGTTGATGAAGTCAATTGCCCCGCTCATCAGGCTCTGTCTTTTCACTTCCATGGATGACATTATGTGAACGGGAATATGACGTGTCATTTTATCCTGCTTCAATTCTTCCATCACCTCCCAGCCACTCTTCACGGGTAGAACGATGTCAAGGAGGATGCCAACAGGTTTATACCGGCGCGCGAGTTCCAGGCCTTTATCACCACGTACTGCCACGAGGCCTTTATATCCTTTTTTCCGCGTAAAGTCGAGCAGTGCCGTACCGAAACTTGTATCGTCCTCGATGATGAGAATGACCTTGTCGCCTTCATTGATATTATCCCTGTCATCCGGTATCTCACCAGGTATAGACGGGGAGCGGTATTTGATCAATTGATCTTCTGCAGCTTGTTCGGCCAGTGCAGTTTCCTGTGGCATTTCGGATTCCAGTTGCGGCATTTCTACCGGGGCCGTTTCCTGGATCGGCACATGCTGCCGGTCAGGTGGAATGGTGAGTGTGAACGTACTGCCTTCTCCCGGTGTACTGTCGAGTGCGATATCGCCACGAAGCAGCACGGCAAGTTGCCGGCTGATAGAGAGACCCAGGCCGGTGCCACCAAATTTCCGGCGCGTCGACCCGTCTGCCTGCTGAAAGGCTTCGAAAATGAGACTCTGTTTGTCTTTTGGTATCCCGATCCCTGAATCTTTTACCGATATCGCAATCATGCCCTCACGCGGTGATGGATCGAAACGCACTTCGACAAATCCCGCTGTTGTAAATTTCAGTGCGTTGGAAACGAGGTTCTTGATGATCTGCTCCAGGCGGAGTTTATCCGTTTCTATCGTTTCCGGCAGTGACTCATTGATGAGGACAGAAAACGCAACGTTCTTTTGTTTTGCCAGCGGCTCGAACATCATCCGGATCTCGTACGCAATGTCACTTACGGAAATGGTCTCATACTCCAATTCCATTTTACCAGACTCGATCTTCGACAGATCGAGAATATCATCGATCAGCAATAACAGGCTGTTGCCGGAGCTTTGGATAACATGCGCAAATTCGATCTGCTCTGGTTTGAGGTTCTTGTCGTTATTTTCACCCAGCAGTCTGGATAGCAGCAGGATGGAGTTCAATGGTGTCCTGAGTTCATGCGACATGTTGGCCAGGAACTCTGATTTGTACCGCGCACTCAGTGCAAGCTCTTCGGATTTCTTTTGGATCTCGAGGTTGCGGTTAACTACGAGTTGGTTTTTCTCTTCCAGTAACCGTGACCGTTCCTGCAACTCCTGGTTGATCTCGGTAAGCTCCTCCTGTTGCACTTTCAGTTCCTCTTCAGAGGCTTGCAGTTTTTCAGCCTGCGCTTCGAGTTCGGTGTTCAGGTTTTCGAGTTCGCTGTGTTGCGCCTGCAGTTCTTCGGACTGCGCCTGTGTTTCTTCCAGCAGCGATTGCAGTTTCACCCGATTGTAGGTAGTGTTGATCGCGATGCCAATATTCTCGCTTACCCTGCGAAGAAACTCCAGGTCTGTAGATGAATATTTTTCCAGGCTGCCGAGTTCAATGACCGCCTTCAGTTCTTTTTCAAAATGAACCGGGTAGGCCACGATTTCATTCGGCCTGATGCTGCCCGATGAGGTCATTATTGTAAAGTCGGTGTTGTCGATACCGGAAACGACAATTTCCTTGTGCATCTGTGCCGACTGGCCCACGACCCCTTCACCGAATGCAAACCGTGTAGTTGATTCGTCGATCTGCTTGTAGCCATAGCTGGCAGAGAGGATAAGCTCGTTTTCATTGGCACAAAGGAAGATAGCGCCAACGGGGCTATGCACATATTCGCAAAGTTGGCTGATGATGTTCTGCAGGAGGGTGTTCATCGGTTGTTCACCCGCCATTCGGTCATTAAGACGGGCAGCCCCTGATTGAAGCCACTCCTTTCTGCCCAGTTGCGTAAATGATTCATCCAGTGCATTGGCCATTTTGTTGAGCGAGTTGGCAAGGCTGCCGAGGCCATCGGTCTGCTCGTCATTAAGCCTGATCTTATAGTCACCTTCAGATATTTGCGTCGCTATTTTCTGGATCAGATCGATACGTGTGGTGATCTCGGCGTCTTTGTCCCTGAGACTTTTGGTCAACGCTGCATTCTGCTGGAAACTTGCATGCACCTTGCGATAAAAATAAACGGTGATGGCAAGCGCTATCAGGGCAGCAATGATGATGATGGCCGGAGTAAGGGCGGCGAATTGTGCTGCTTTGGCGGTACGTTTTTCCAGTTGTGTTTTTTCCAGCGACTGCATGGATTCCACGTATTCACGGGCTTTATCCATTACGTCTTTGCCCCGTCGAAGCTCATTTACATCAACCAGTTTGAGCTCTATGGATCGACGAAGTATTTCGAAGCGCTGTTCGAGGATGGTCCTCAATCGTTCGAGTTCCGCCTGCTGCACCGGACTTTCGGCGGTGAGCCGTTTTGCTTTGCTAAGGGCTTGCATGGCTCGCCCGGCCGCACCATTGTACGGCTCCAGGAACATGGGATCACCGCTTATCAGAAACCCGCGCTGGCCCGTTTCAGCATCTTTTGCATGAGAAATGATCGACTCCAGTTCCTGGATTACCTCATTGGTGTGGTTTACCTCGTTAGAGTTCCTGATCAGGCTGGTGATACTGATAAAGGAAGCAAACGATGTAGCGAGCAAAATGAAAAGTGAAATACCAAATCCTGCCTGCAGCGTCCGTGTTTGTGTGGCTAACATTCTATGATGTTTGGTTGATTGGATGATGTGTCGGAATCGTGAAGAAGAACGTTGAGCCTTTACCTGGCTCGCTGTTCACGCCAAACCGGGCATTGTGACGTTCAAGTATCTGGGAGCAGATGAACAGCCCTATGCCCATACCGGGGAAATACGAAGTGGCTTCCTTGGTGCGGTAAAATTTCCGGAAAAGTTTCTTCTGATCTGTTTCCGAAATGCCGATACCAAAATCTTTTACGCCAACATAAAGGCATCTGTCGTTATCGAGCCTTGTTTCGATCACGATCTTTTTGGATTCGGGGGAATATTTGATGGCATTGGAAATGAAGTTTGTCAGCACCTGTTCGATCCTTGATTCATCGCCGTTGATCATCACGGGTGCGGAGCCGTCGAGTTCGATCTCGTAATCGGGATAGCTATGCCTGGTCATTTCGACGATGGTGTGCAACAGCGTCTCGAACTCAAAAGGTTTTTTGGAGAATTCCAGTGAGCCGCTTTCATTCCTGGATAATTCAAGAAGATCTTTGATGAGGCTATTGAGTTTCTTTACCTGGCTCAGTGTGCGTTCTACGTATGACTGCAGCGAGGGGTTGTCAGCAGTTTCCTGCTCGAGCATCTGCACATAGGCATTGATGATGGTGAGCGGCGTTTTCAATTCATGGCTGGCAATGCTGATAAATTCATCTTTGCGACGGATGTCCTGTTTTTGTTCTTCGATATCGGTGAATGTGCCCACCCATTTCACGATCTTATCACCTTCCCGGATCGGCAGGGCGCGTAACAGGTGATAACGATATCCGCTGTCGCGGTGATTTCTGATACGCACTTCCATTTCCATCAGTTCGCCTGCCGCCAGTGCTGCCTTGAATGCGGTTTCGATGTCCGCATCATCGGGGTGGCCTGTTGGAAATGAAGTGGCAGAAGGGGCGTATTCCAGCCACTTGCTGTTCGTATATTCCAGCGTACCATCACTGGTGGTGGTAAATGATAATTGAGGAATGGCTTCAAGGATGGAACGGAGTTCGGCTGCTTTTTCCGCTGTCTTCTGTTCCGCTGCACGCCGGTACTCAACTTCGCTCAGGAGATTGTCATGGAGTTCATTCAGTTTGCGGTTCTGCTCAGAGATGCGATAAAGCGTTTTCACCTTCAGCAGGAGGATATCCGGATCAATGGGTTTGGTGATATAATCCACTCCGCCAGATGAATACCCCTTGGTAATATATTTCTTTTCAGTGCTCGCAGCAGTGAGGAAAATGATGGGGATGTCTTTGGATTTGCTGTATCCTGAAATGGCCTCAGCAACTTCAAAGCCATCCATGCCCGGCATCTGCACATCAAGCATAATGAGCGAGTAAGAATTGACCAGGATTTTTTTCAAAGCCTCTTCTCCGCCCGATGCTGTATCAACATTGAATGAATGCAGGGTCAGCAACGCTTTCAGGGAGTAGATATTCTCGGCTTTGTCGTCTACGATAAGGATCATTAGTTGGAATTATAGCTGTCTAAAAAGCATCCAGGCTGGCCTGAATTCCAGAATCTTAAAATTAAGTAATTCTGGTGTATATGAACGCCTTACACTGGCTATGCCAACAAAAAAACGGCCCATTGTGGGCCGTTTTAATCAGACACTAACTATCTGTTACTGTACGAGTATTTTTTTGCTGAACACTACTTTTTTGTCGGGTGTCACCACATTCACCATATACACACCCTTTGGATGTTTTGCGGGGAGGTTGATGTTTTCCACCTGGCCTTCTCCTTTCACCACTACAGGTGCTTCGATCGCCTGGCGGCCAACGATGTCTGTGACCTGGATCGTGTATCGTCCGCCGGGCACATAGAGTTCTACGTTGAAGTGCCGGCCCACGGCGGGATTGGGATACAACCGCACAAGTTGGTTGTCATCGCTTGAGATTGCGGGAAGCGAAGGCGCTGCAAGTTTAGAAGTGAGCAGCAGCCTGCCATTTGCCAGGTCGGATGTTCTCCATGATGCGTTTGTCGTGATTGCACTTGCCGTCAGGGCATTGACATCGATGCTGAAAACACCGGAATTGTCCACAGCGCTTGTGAGGACAACCGCATTCCTCTCATTCACTGCCGCGCCATTTACGGTAAATGTTGCAGGGAGACCGCTGATCTTTCCAAGGTGCGTTGCTACCTTGGTTTCGAGGCTGACACGGAATACATGATTCCGTGCGGAGAAAATATAGATGTTACCGGCATCGTCGGCAATGATATCGCCTCCATAGGAAGTGCAGGAGTTATGAATGGATACATCTTTATTTGCCGGATCATCCACCAGCGAGCCGAGATTGCGTACCACCGGCTTTTTCCCCGTAGTGAACTGCACCAGTTGCTTACCATCGTTGGACAATGCATAGCCATTTCCATCATCGGCTATCACCATGCGTGTAAGGATATCGCTCTGATCCTGGGCTTTGGTGACTGAGCCTGTCAGCGCAGCGCCATTCAGGTAGTAAACTTTCATGGTCTTCAGATCGATGTAACGAAGCTGGTCGACAAACATCGGGGTGAAGTACAACCGGTCATGTCTTTTGTCATATGCGGCCGCAGCTACTCCGTTAACAAATGCAGCATTGGCGATAGTGCCAAAACGTGCATGGCTGATGGGCTGGGTCATTTGTTTTTTTGTTAAAGCATCATAGGCCATTGCAGTGGCATCCGTGCCAAGGAACAGGGACTGGCTGTATTCGCCGGTGGCCAGATCGATGCGGCGGAGCGTATTCCACTGCACACCTTCTTTTGTTATGTCAGTAACGGCGTAAGCATAACGGTCCGATTGGCTGAAGGATGTTTGAATGGAGAGGAGGGTGGCAACGGAACATGCCATGATGGGTAGATGTCTTTTCATACACAGTGATTTTGATTGTAAATGGTCTTGTTAAGTTACGACTATTCTTCAGCGGAAAAAAAACAGCGTGGCTGATGCTGCCAGCATTCCCGGACGGATGTTTTCCGGGATAAGAAGGTATTACCTCCTCGTCTTTGTCCAGGATTTATAGGCAGCGCCGGCATCCGGATGTTTTTTTCCCGGGCGCAGGAGGGGTTCGCAGGGTTTGAGCGTCGCGTGCAGGCTGGCGGGAAGTTCCTGGTACAACCTGGTGCCTTCTGTTTTCCATTCGATCATTTCGTCTGTTACCTTGCGGATCACACGCGCAGGATTTCCCACGACAAGGCTTCGGCGGGGGAATGTTTCGCCTTCGCGGATAAAGCTCAATGCACCAACAATGCACTCGTCGCCCAATCTGACGTTGTCCATGATCACAGCATTCATGCCCACCAGGCAGTTTTTCCCGATCGTTGCTCCATGTATAATGGCTCCATGCCCGATGTGGGCTGATTTGCGAAGGGTAACCGTAACGCCGGGGAACATATGGATGGTACAATTCTCCTGTACATTACAACCATCCTCGAGGATGATCTTTCCCCAATCGCCTCTGAGCGCAGCACCCGGACCAATGTAACAGTTTTTCCCAATGATCACATTGCCTGTGACCGCAGCCTGTGGATGAACAAAGCTGCTGGGATGCACGACCGGGATGATACCGTTGAATTCATAACACATGGCGGAAGATTGAGACACGAAAATCGGATTCTTTTTCAATGACGCTCAAGTTGATTAACTTAAAGGATGAAGATCCTCGTGGCGCCTGATAAATTCAAGGGAAGCATCACCAGTCCTGATGCCTGCAGTGCACTGCGTGCAGGTATTGAGGCAATCGGATCCCACGAAGTACTGACATTTCCCATGGCGGATGGCGGCGATGGCTTTGCCACAGTGATGGCTGCATACGCCGGAGCCAGGGAAAGGCATTGTCAGGTTGTGGACGCACTCGACCGACCCATCACCGCAACCTATTTCATGGATGCCTCGGGCACTACAGCTATCATGGAACTGGCCGCAGCAAGCGGACTTGCATTGATCAATGAGCAGGATCGTAATATCATGGATTCGTCCACAACAGGCACCGGTCTGATGATACGCCATGCCATCGATGCAGGGGCAAAGACGATCATTGTCGGGATCGGCGGTTCTGCTACCAATGATGGAGGAATGGGCATACTCCACGCGCTTGGTGTGCAATTCATGGATGAAGCAGGCAGGCATCTCCCCCCTGCAGCAAGGTCATTGCCACAGGTGAAAGAAATAATTATTCCGGAGCCGTTGCCTGCCATACATTTCAGGCTTGCAGTGGATGTGGTAAATCCATTGACCGGCCCGCGCGGAGCCGCCGCTGTCTATGGTCCGCAAAAAGGTGCAACTGAGGAGGACGTAATATTTTTGGATGCGGGGCTGAAGTCTTACGCGGAAGTTCTGGAACGATCAACCGGCCGCGTCATTGACGGAATTGGCGGACTTGGTGCTGCGGGCGGGGTTCCTGCAGGCATGAGCGCAGTCCTTGACGTGGAAATGCTCAAGGGAGCTGACATGGTCGTCAAGGCCTCAGGTTTTGTAGCTGCCCTGAAAGGTGCGGACCTGGTCATTACCGGTGAAGGGAAGATGGACGAACAAAGCTGGCAGGGCAAACTGACGGGACGTATTGCAGACCTTGCGATGGAACACGGAGTTACCTGTGTAGCTGTTTGCGGGCAAAATGAATTGCCTGATCCCGGGAAATTTGCGCGGATCGTAGCCCTCACGAATGGCCATGTAACTACGGGCGAAGCCATTTCAAATACTGCTTCCGTACTACAGCGAATAGCCCCGATTTTGTTGGTCGGTGGGTGAGCAGGAACGTGGTCGCAATAATAGGCGTTCAGATCAGGGTCTTCGCGGTGCGAAAACATGTTCCTTTGAAAACCGCAACGGTATGGTCACGCTGGTTGATGATGTTGATATGATACAAACCCGTTGAGCGGCCATTGTGGATCTCGGTCGCCTCGGCAGAAAGCACATCGCCGGGGTGTACGGGTTTGGTGAAATTGATAGATGTATCCAGTGCCACGGAAAGGTTGTTGCGATTGTTGCAGGCAAATGCAAAGGCACTGTCAGCAAGCGAAAAAGCAACCCCGCCATGAACGATACCAAAGCCGTTGATCATTTCTTCCCTCACCGTCATGCGAATCTTTGCATAACCTTCCCTGACAGATAACACCTCGATGCCGAGCCACTGGCTGAAACGGTCATCCCGCATCATTTTATCGACCACTGCCTGCGCAAGTTCATCTTTTTCCATTAGCAATTTATTTACCGGTAAAAACGGGTTTTCTTTTTTCCATGAATGCAGCCACGCCCTCCCTGTAGTCATCAGTGGAGGCAGCAAGTTGCTGAAAATGATCTTCTGTTTCCAGTTGGTCTTCCAACGTACTGCCCATGGCTTTATTCAGGGCTTCTTTGGTATAGGCAAGTCCTAATGTGGGCATTGCCGCCAGAAACGTTGCAGTTTCTTTGCAGTTTTGTTCAAATACGTCGGGAGCAAACACCTTATACACCATGCCCATTTTCTCCGCATCCTGCGCACTGACCTTTTCTCCAAGCATCATCAATGCCGATGCTTTCTGAAACCCGATCAGCCTGGGGAGCACATGTGTCCCACCGCTGTCAGGTATGAGGCCGATCTTGGAAAATGCCTGGATGAAGGAGGCCTGTTCACTTGCAATTACGATGTCACAGCTCAGGGCAATATTTGCACCTGCGCCAGCCGCTACACCATTCACTGCAGCCACTACCGGCTTGGGGAGGCTTCTGATCTTGCGAATGATGGGATTATAATGTTCACTGAGAATCTTCGCCATGCCTGGCCCATTGGGGTCGGTTACTTCTGCGAGGTCCTGCCCGGCAGAAAATGCCTTGCCCGCTCCGGTGAGGTACACACAACGCACTTCGGGTACAACGCAGGCTGCCAGTGCCGCCTGCATAGATAAAGCCATTTCCCGATTGAATGAATTCAGTTTGTCGGGACGGTTAAGTGTGATGTACCCGATCGAATCTTTTATTTCAAACAATATCGAAGACATGTAAAAAAATTTATGCGAATGTAAGACGGTGATCAGTGACACTTGAAATAATCGAATGGCTCCAGGCAATCCTGGCATTGATACAACGACTTACAGGCGGTGGATCCAAACTCACTCAGGAGACGGGTATGATAAGAGTTGCATTGCGGGCATTGAATCGCCACCTCGTTGTTGAAGAGCCCGGGACTGCACACAGATTGCTGTGGCTCGGGTGGAGCGATGCCGTAGGCTTTTAATTTTTTCCGGCCTTCTTCTGTCATCCAGTCGGTTGTCCAGGCCGGAGATAATACTTGCGTCAGCCTGATCTTGTCAAATCCTGCCGCGCTTAATTCCATGTGTACGGTAGTTTTGATAACATCAATGGCGGGGCAACCACTATAAGTTGGAGTAAGGTCCACTTCAAGACCTTCTGCCTTCATCTCGACCCGGCGTACGATACCCAGGTCTACGATGGACAGCACGGGTATCTCAGGATCCGTAATGTTGGACAGCACTTTCCAGGCCTCGGCGGTTGATATGGAGGCCGGTGTTACCATATCGCATCGGGATAGGCGCGGGGCAGCGACTGCATTTCTCCAAGAAGTTCTTGAAGAAATTCATGTTCGCCCTGCTTACCGGATTTGGAAGCGGCATTAGTCAATTGTGGTAACTCCAGGGTGGCCTCGGAAAAAACTCTTTGTACCTGCTCCAGCCAGGTTGTCTTTATTGCTGCAGCTACATCAGCAGGGTAGAATGTCTTTTCAAAAGGCAGGCTGGTAAATAGTTCAGCGGTGTAGGGCCATAATTTTTTCACTGCAGTATTTATTCGCGTCTGGCTTTCTTCGGTACCATCGCCAAGGCGGATCACCCATTCGCTGCTCCAGCGCAGGTGATACGTTATTTCTTTGAGGGCTTTAACAGCAATGGCAGCAAGCTGGTCGTCTGAACTATTGGCCAGGTGTTCAAACAGCAATTTCTGATAGCTGCTGAAGAGGTACTGGCGAAGGATGGTTACTGCCCAGTCACCGTTAGGCTGTTCAACCAGCAGCAAGTTCAGGAATTCATTTGCATCGCGATGATAGGCGAAGCTGTCTTCTGTTACGTTCCCGCCGTCGAGGGCTGCGGCATATTGGTAGAAATTTCTTGCCTGGCCAATGAGGTCAAGGGATATGTTGGTGATAGCGATATCCTGCTCCAGGATAGGGCCATGCCCGCACCATTCGCTGTTCCGGTGTCCCAGTATCAGCGTCGTATCCGCCAGGTGAAGAATGTATGTTTGTTTGTCGTCTTTCATTGGTGCTTGTTTGCCTACATATGCCCAACTTCGTCCGGCAATTCGAAGAAGGTAGGGTGTCGGTAGATCTTATCAGCAGCAGGTTCGTAAAGGCTCTCGGCTTCGGCGGGGTCACTGGCGTGGATATGTTTTGACTCCACCACCCAGATACTTACGCCTTCCAGGCGACGGGTATAAACGTCACGGGCATTTTCCATGGCCATTGCTGCATCAGCGGCATGCAGACTGCCTACATGCTTATGATCGAGACCCTGTTTGCTGCGGATAAACACTTCCCACAATGGCCAGTCGTGCTGATTAGTAACTGTGGCCTGTTGGGCCTGGCCGCCCTTGTCTTCCGGTATGTCACCGTAATAGAATTTTCTTAGCAGAAGCATGATATTGTCAGGCAGCTTTTTGTTTTTGTAATTGTTTTTTGCGGGCATGAGCCGAGGCGGCTTCGCGGACCCATTCACCATCCTCCCAGGCTTTGCGGCGGGCATCGAGGCGCTCTTTGTTGCAGGGTCCGTTACCTTTTACAACTTCCCAGAATTCGTTCCAGTCGATCTCCCCGAAATCATAGTGCCTGGTGTCAGGGTTGTACCGGAGGTTGGGATCGGGGAGGGTCATACCAAGAACCTTGACCTGCTCGGCGCACATATCCACGAAATTCTGGCGTAGTTCATCGTTCGTTTTTCTTTTGATCTTCCATTTCATGCTCTGGTCACTGTTTGTGCTTTCGCTGTCGCGCGGTCCGAACATCATGAGTGAAGGCCACCACCAGCGGTTGATGGCATCCTGGCACATGGCTTTTTGTGCGTCAGTACCGCGCGCAAGGGTGAGCAGGATATCAAAACCCTGGCGTTGGTGAAAACTCTCTTCCTTACAAATTCTTACCATGGCGCGTGCGTAGGGGCCATAAGAAGTCCGGCATAGCATGACCTGGTTGAGTATGGCCGCACCATCAACCAGCCACCCGATGGCGCCGATATCTGCCCAGGTTTTCGTGGGATAGTTAAAGATGGAGGAATATTTTGCCTTGCCGCTGTGCAGGTCGGCAATCATCTGTTCACGGCTGGTGCCGAGTGTTTCAGCGGCAGAATAGAGATATAGACCGTGCCCGGCTTCGTCCTGTACTTTGGCAATGAGGATGGCTTTTCTTTTCAGGGAAGGGGCACGGGTGATCCAGGCGCCTTCGGGCAGCATACCGACGATTTCGCTATGGGCATGCTGGCTGATCTGGCGTACGAGCGTTTTGCGGTAAGCCTCCGGCATCCAGTCGCGGGGCTCAATTTTTATCTCGTCATCCACCCTGCCCTGGAATTGCAGGTCTTGCTGGTTTTCAAGGTTTGCACTCATGGCTCAAATTTACTAAAAATACTAACGGGTGTAAGGGGGAAGTTAAAGTCAAAATGCAAAAGTTCAAAGTCAATGATGACCAACAATCCGACAAGGGCTTTCTGGTCGTTCACCGTGAGTGTTCACCACGGGATTAATCCCGGGGTTAGAAGCGGCCTGCCTTATCCGCTCTTCAGACCACGGGAATGCGAACTATCGCAAGCATCCTTTGCCTCCGCGCGATGTCCCCGAATTAAAATCCGGGCTGCTCAGATTGCCCGACTGGCGGGCTAAAGCCCTTGTCGGCTTTCTGGTCGTTCACCGTGAGTGCTAACCTCGGGCTTTCCACTATCGTCATCCAGCATCCAACCATCCAGCATCC
>JAEZAM010000003.1 GCA_023430465.1 Bacteroidota bacterium
TGAGCCTGTCGAAGGTTCGAAGGGCCCGAAATAAGGATGACTGGTGCTGGATGCTGGATAGCTGGATAGCTGGATGCTGGATGCTGGGTGCTGGATAATCATCTGCGTTCTGTCCTCACCTGGCTGCCGGGGCTTCGGGATTTGCGTGCCGGGCTGCTTGTAAAATAACAAAGAGCGAAGTAAACACCTCGCTCTTTGAATGTCGGACTCCGCACACCTACCCTGCCTGCCGGCAGGCAGGTCCACACTCCCCACTTATAAATGTATCGCCTCCCCATATGCCACTTCAATCGCGTCTTTAACGCTTTCGCTGATGGTTGGGTGAGGGTGTATGCTGTTTAGCACTTCATGATGCGTGGTTTCCAGTTTGCGTGCAGTAACTGTTTGTGCAATGATCTCGGTCACATTGTACCCGATGGCATGCGTACCAAGCCACTCACCATATTTTGCATCGAAGATCACTTTTACAAAACCCTCTGCATGACCTGCTGCTGACGCTTTACCACTTGCACTCAATGGGAACTTACCCACCTTGATCTCATAGCCTGCATCCTTTGCCTGCTTTTCTGTATAACCCACAGATGCGATCTCAGGATAGCAGTATGTACATCCGGGAACATTATTGTAATCAAGTGCTTCAGGCTGATGCTTGTATTTCTTTTCACCAAAGGCAATAGCCTCAACGCAGATGATCGCTTCTTTGGATGCCACATGCGCCAATGCCTGGCCCGGTACACAATCCCCGATCGCATAAATGCCGGGGATGCTGGTCTGGTAATTTTTATCTACCGTGATACGGCCTTTGTCAGTTTTTACACCAACAGTTTCGAGGCCAATGCCTTCGATGTTTGCAGCAACCCCGACAGCACTCAGCAGGATATCCGCTTCCAGCGTCACCTCGCCGCTGGCTGTTTTCACTTTGGCCTTCACACCATTGCCACTGGTATCAACGGAAGTAACTTCGCTGCTGGTCATGATATCGATGCCCTGCTTCTTAAAATTCTTTTCAAGCTCTTTTGACACATCTTCATCCTCTACCGGCACAATCCGCGGAAGGAATTCAACGATCGTTACTTTAGTTCCTATGCTGTTATAGAAATAGCCAAACTCAACACCGATCGCACCGCTGCCGACGACTATCATACTCTTCGGTTGTGTCGGCAAAGCCATCGCTTCGCGGTACCCGACGATCTTTTTGCCATCCTGCTTCAGGGCCGGCAGTTCGCGGCTGCGGCCACCGGTAGCGATGATGATATGTTTACCTTCTACCGTCTGCTTCTGGCCATCTTTTTCCACCTCGATCTTACCCTTCGCCACCAGCTTACCAAAGCCCATGATAACATCGATCTTGTTCTTCTTCATGAGGAATTGTACACCCTTGCTCATTTTGTCCGCAACACCGCGACTGCGTTTGATGATGGCGTCGAATTTCGGAGTACCGGTTGCTTCGATGCCGTATGATTCGGCGTGCTTTATATCGTTCACCACCTGTGCGGACTTTAACAGGGCCTTGGTCGGAATACATCCCCAGTTGAGGCAAATGCCCCCCAGGCTTTCTTTTTCAATGATCGCCGTCTTGAATCCTAACTGGGAAGCCCGGATGGCCGCCACGTATCCACCTGGGCCGCTACCGAGCACAACTACATCGTATGCCATGATTAGTTTATTGAGTGATAAGTAAATAATTAGCGTAAATGCGGGGCGAAGTTATCCGAAAATAGCGGAATTACCCAACGCCTGGGCTGGATGCTGGATACTGGATGCTGGATACTGGATGCTGGATACTGGATATTGGATGCTGGATGCGGGCCTGCCTGCCGAAGACAGGATACGAGGCAACTTTTTAATTTTTCATTTTTAATTTTGTAATTGAAAATTACGCCCCGGTCCTTGAGACTTTTTCATTCACGCCACACTCCGCACTCACTGATTCTTCCCGCCCAGCATTGGCACAAATGAGAAATTGTCGAACACTTCCTCCTTTATCCCTCCTTCCAGTTTCGTGATTCGCCGCATCTGCTGCACATCGCCACTGCCCACCGGTATTACCATCATCCCGCCTGTCTTCAACTGAGCAAGAAGCTTTGGCGGAATCTCCGGAGCAGCCGCAGTAATGATCACCCGGTCAAATGGAGCATAGGTTGGTAACCCCTCGTACCCATCTCCATAAAAGGATTTAATGGAGCGGTATTTCTTCAGCCAGTCGAAATGCTTATTGCTGTCGAACAGCTTTTTCTGCCGCTCGATCGTGTAGACCTGCGCATGCAGCTCTGCCAGCACGGCCGCCTGGTAGGCACTGCCGGTTCCGATCTCCAATACCTTCATGAATGGCTTCAATTCCAGCAACTGGCTTTGGTAGGCCACCGTGTAAGGTTGGGAAATGGTCTGCCCTTCACCGATCGGGAAGGCACGATCCTCGTAAGCCGCTTCATCGAACGCGGAATCCAGGAAAAAATGACGGGGAATATTGTTGATCGCCTCCAGTACCCGGTCGTCCGTGATACCCTTACCGCGAATGACATCTACCAGTTTCTTTCGTAACCCCTTGTGACGATATGTATCCTCTGTTGGTCTCATAAGCGGGTGCAAGATAAGCGATGTGCGGGATGGCTGGATAACCGGAGGGCTGGATGCTTGATTACTGGATAGATGGATGCTGGATTACTGGATAGATGGATGTTTGATAACTGAATGGCCGGATAATAACTGAACGCGTGGCGCGCAAATTCCGACGCCCGGGAGTCTCGTCCGTAAATTGGGATGGAGTAAAAAAGAATTCAAAGGTATACCCTCCACTATCCAGTACCAGCTTCCTGCCTCCTGCCTTAGGCAGGCCAGCAACCAGCCATCCAGCATCCATCCATCCAGCTATCCAGTATCCGATCCGGCCCTACCCCAGCTTCATATCCGCAATAATCGCCCTGATCTTCGCATCCAGCTCTTTGTTCACCTTGTCATAGTCCTCGGCGTTGGTCAGCTTCTCGCGAATACTGAAATAGAATTTTATCTTGGGTTCCGTTCCACTTGGGCGTGCACTGATGATGCTGCCGTCTTCGAGTACAAACTGCAGCACATTTGATTTTGGCAGGTCGATCTTCCAGCTCTCACCGGTTTGCGGGTTAACCCCTTTGCTTGTTTCATAATCCAGCAACTGCACCACCGGCGATCCATTGATGGATGTGGGCGGGCTCTGCCTGTAGCCTTCCATCATCGCAGCGATCTGTTGCTGACCATCCATCCCTTTTTTTGTTATGGAAATAAGGTCTTCTTTATAAAAACCATGTTGAATATACAGTTCGATCAGTTTATCAAACAATGTCCTGCCCTTGTCTTTTTCATAGGCCGCCATTTCACAAAGCAGAGCTACAGCGCTCACCGCGTCCTTGTCGCGGATCTTATCGCCGATCATCAACCCAAAACTTTCCTCACCACCGATCACATAATTTTCCTTCCCCTCTTTTTTCCTGATCATTTCCGATATCCACTTAAAGCCGGTTAATGTCCGGTAGCAGGCAACGCCATTTGCCTTAGCAAGACCATCTACCATCCCTGTTGTAACGATCGTGGTGATGACCATATCATTTTCCTTCGCCACGCCTTTTGTCTTCCGCGCTTCCAGCAGATAGTTAAAGGCCAGCACGGCGGTCTGGTTGCCATTCATCAGTATCCATTCGCCATGATTATCCTTTACACCAATACCTACACGATCAGCATCAGGGTCAGTACCCAGCAGGATGTCAGCATCCAGGGCACGGGCTTTCTCCAGCCCTATGGCCATGGTTTCCTTTTCTTCCGGATTGGGATAACCGACGGTAGGGAAATTGCCGTCAGGTGTGCTTTGTTCATCAACGATATGAACGTTCTCAAAACCAAATTTTTTCAGCACCTGCGGTACCAGCGTGATGCCGGTTCCATGTATGGGTGTGTAAACGATTTTCAGATCTTTTTGGCGCGCTATCACATCAGGATAAACACTGAGACCCTTTACCATATCCATATAGGCCTCGTCCAGTTCCTTTCCGATGATCTGTATGCGTGACTCACCACCCGTCCATTTCACATCATCCACAGAAGCGATCTTTTCAACTTCGAGTATCACATTCTTATCATGCGGGGGTACCAACTGGGCACCATCATTCCAATAGGCCTTATACCCATTATATTCTTTGGGATTATGCGATGCTGTACAGACCACACCGCCCTGGCAACCCAGATGCCTGATCGCAAACGATAGTTCCGGTGTGGGGCGCAATGCTTCAAACAGGTATACAGTGATCCCATTGGCTGCAAATACGTTGGAAGTTGTCTCCGCAAAGAAGCGACTGTTGTTCCTGCTGTCATGTGCGATGGCGACCTTCACTTCTCCGGGAAAGGATTGCTTGAGATAATTGGCATAGCCCTGCGTAGCCATCCCAACGGTATACTTATTCATGCGGTTCGTACCTACGCCCATCACACCACGCAACCCACCCGTACCGAACTCAAGGTTTCGATAAAATGCATCCTCCAGCTCAGCATCATTGCCTTGCTGTAATTTGGTTATCTCTGTTTTTGTTGCCTCGTCAAAATTTCCACTGAGCCATGTATCTATCTTCTTTTGTGTAGCTGCGTCCATATCCCTGGTTGAATTTAAGTGTGGTTATTGATCACATTTATCGTTGAAAATGTGGGGGATGAAGTTAGAGATTTTTGGGATTTAAATTCTAAAAGAAGGCGGAAACGTACTTTTGCCGATATGTGCGCAAATGCCCCGGGTACCTTGCTGATAAGGCTGCAGAAAATAACGCGCAGCACCATCGCTGCTGGACTATTAATGCTGCTCCCATTACTGTCAATGACGCAGGACAGCCTGAATGTACAGGACTCGAACACGCATGCGGCACAAAAAAAACGTCAACTGTTCGTGGCGGGCATCACCGGTGCGGGCTATACCGGTACTCTTCTTGCCCTCAACAATGCCTGGTATCGCAATGAAGCGCGCTCAGCTTTTCATACGTTCAATGACGCGCGGGAATGGTTACAGGTCGACAAGGCTGGTCATGCCTGGACGGCCTATAATACCGGTCGTGCACTGACTTCGCTCTGGACCTGGACGGGTATGGAAAAGAAAAAAGCTGTTTGGGTCGGCGGGCTGAGTGGCTTCGCATTTCTAACTGGTATAGAGTTCCTCGATGCCTACTCCGCCAAATGGGGCTGGAGCTGGAGCGATATCGCTGCCAACGTCAGTGGCTCCGGTTTGTTCATGACGCAGGAGCTATTGTGGAATGAACAGCGTGTTCAGTTGAAATTCTCTTTTCACCGCAACAATTACCCTGATGCCGTGCTCGATCGCCGTGCCGACGATCTTTTTGGCAGCAGTTGGTACGAGCGAATGCTCAAAGACTACAATGCGCAGACCTACTGGCTGAGCGTGAATGTCCGATCCTTCTTCCCGTCATCTAACTGGCCGGCATGGCTCAATATAGCAACGGGGTACGGAGCGGGGGGTATGTATGGCGGCTTCGAAAATGTTTGGACCGATCCCGTAGCCGGACCGGTGGAAAGAAACGACATACCGCGTGTACGACAGTTTTACCTGGCACCGGATATTGATCTTACGCGCATCCCAACCAGGAGCAGGTTTCTGCGTACGGCTTTTTCCATGATAAATTGTTTGAAATTTCCCGCGCCCGCACTCCGGGTTGACAGCAAAGGAAAATGGAAAGTGCACGCTCTTTACTTCTGAACTATTGCAGGTAAGCACCGCGCACTGTCTCACCTTCTACCTCAACAAATATGTGCTCCTGCCGGGTAGTTGTAACCGGGAGACCTACATAGTCTGCATGAACAGGAAATGAGTTGTGGCTGCGGCTAACGAGGATGGCCGTCTGGATCTTGCGCGGATGAAATGCAAGGAAGGGCTTAAGTGCATACAATAAGGTGCGGCCACTGTTGGCAACATCATCTACGAGCACGATGACCTTATCATTGAAATCAGCCTGCTCACTCAGCGTGATCTCTCCCGGATTTTTTTTATCGAGGGAGATAGTGATCAGTTGTGTTTTAATACCGGAAATGGATGCAATGAGTTGTTGCAGGTTTCTTGCAATCACACTGCCACTCTCGCGAATACCGGCGAGAATAATATGCGATTCATCAAGGTTATTTTCGATGATCTCCAATGCCATCCTGTGCAGCTTTCTGGCTGCTACTTCCTGGTCAAGAATATAATTTTTATCGCGCGTCATACAACTCCTGCATTAAAGCGTAAATTAGCACTTGTAATTGATTGCTTATGCAAATTGTACAACAAATTTTGTTCGCACTCCTCACTGTTGGCGCTATTTTTCTTTTCACCAAAAAAGCACGGGAGATCATCCGAAATATCCGCCTTGGGCAGGACCAGGACCTCTCCGATAACCCTGGCAGGAGATGGAGAAATGTTGTATTGCTTGCGCTTGGACAGAAGAAAATGTTCCGCAATCCCTTCGTAGCCATTTTGCACCTGGTGGTATACGCAGGATTCATCATCATCAATATCGAAGTACTGGAGATCGTGCTGGATGGCATTCTCGGTACGCACCGGCTGTTCGCCCCTGCCTTGGGTGTATTTTACAATTTCCTCATCAATGCCTTCGAGATGTTAGCAGTCCTGGTGATTGTTGCCTGTGCGATCTTCCTGGCACGTCGGAATTTCGTACATATCCGGCGGCTGGTGCACAAAGACCTGGCAGGCTGGCCGCGCTCCGATGCTAACTATATCCTCATCACCGAGATCGTCCTGATGTCATTATTTCTCCTGCTCAATGCAAGCGATACGATGCTGCAGGCAAGAGGCGTTGTGCATTACTCCGGGCATCCAACCGGTAACTTTGTATTTTCCCAATACCTGCATCCATTACTGAATGGAATGTCTGATCAGTCGCTCATTGCAATCGAAAGGGGATCATGGTGGCTGCACATCATCGGCATCTTTGCGTTTCTCAACTATCTCCCCTACTCCAAACACCTGCATATTGTACTGGCATTTCCCAATGCCTACTACGCGAGACTGGATCCTTTGGGTGAAATGGAAAATATGCCGGCCATCCAAAACGAAGTATTATATGCCATGCAGCCGGAACTCGCTCCAACCACGGCTGACGCAGCACCGCCAAAGAAGTTCGGCGCAAAAGATATCACCGATCTTAGCTGGAAGAACCTGCTGGATGCATACAGTTGCACAGAGTGTGGGCGTTGCACTGCTGCCTGCCCGGCAAACATAACGGGTAAAAAACTGTCACCCCGCAAAATCATGATGGATACGCGTGACCGGGCGGAAGAGATCGGCAGGAACATCAACACCAACGGCAGCTTCCAGGATGATGGAAAAGCGCTGCTGCACGATTATATCACAAAAGAAGAATTACTGGCGTGCACTACCTGCAATGCCTGTGTCAAGGAATGTCCTGTCTCCATCAACCCACTCGATATCATTTTACAGCTTCGCCGGTACATGGTAATGGAGGAAAGCAATACCACGCCTGAGTGGGCTGCCATGTTCGGCAATGTAGAGAATAATTTCGCGCCATGGAAGTTCAGTCCCGATGAGCGGGACAGGTGGGCGGAAGAAATGGCTGGTTGAGGTTGAGGTTGAGGCTGAGGTTGAGGTTGAGGTTGAGTATAGACTTTTAACTTTCAAGTTTTAATTCTGCCTTTTTGAGTTTTGATTTTTGAGTTTTGGGTTTTGAGTTTTGACTCACTTTGTGTCTTTGCGTGAACCCTTTTGCTTTGACATTTTCCAGATCTGCACCAAAGCGGTTACTGCAAAAATTCCCCCTATCACCCAGTTGATCACATGCTGGTTATTATTGATCTTGCTGGCGATAAGCAATCCGCCGAAAATGAATACGCAGTTACCGATAAACGTCCCGATACCGATCCCTGCGATATAGGAGTTATAATGATCCTTTCTTGGCTGCAGAACGCCTTTTGAAAATAATACGGTGCTCCACCCAAACCAGAATGGGATCTGCACAGGATTGACCGCACACATCACCATCCCCAGCACGATGCGGGGCAGGCCACTGCTAAGGATAACATTCTTTTCCTGTGTGGGATGAAGGGCCGCATAAAAACTGGAAGCTGCCAGGGCCAGAACGATCAACAACGTCACCCACTCCAGCGCACGAAACAGTTTTTTCTGCTTCGTTACCCAGTCCATCGCCACCAGTGATATCCGCACGTATATGATCTCTACAAGAAGGGAGCCGATGGAAAACATCACAGCAGGCAGGATCCCATCTGAAATAGCGATCTGCATCGCCGCGATGTTCAGCGTGCCCAGCGGCAGCGATCCGAGAAAACTCACGAGCATACCGGTAAGGAAAATCTTCAAAAGCGGGTGCATGGAACAAAAATAAGGGGTCTAATGTTGCCTGATACAATCAATCGAACTCTTCCAGCTTGCGGAAATGAGCGCGGGCGTTCTTCAGGTAATCCCAGCCTCTGCGGAATGACCAGTATGGAACGCCGTTCCGGTGATTGTGCCTGCTGATCTTATAAAGTGCATGCCAGTGGCGAAGGATGGTGCCATAGGCCTGCCAGATACTCATGTTGCAATCGTAGATATGATTGGGCTCAGCACCACAACCATTGAATTCTATGATCTGGAAATTTTTCCCCTGCTTCAGATCATCGATCGACGCAGCCTTGATATCATAGCGGCCGTAGTAAAATGATGTCTGGTGACTTAGTTCATCAAACACCCGGTGCATCTCCTCATTGATCTCGGCGTGCAGGTTGGTGAAATGTGCACCGCGGTTATGATTACCGGCATACGACAGGTAGAACACCTCCCCTTCCGGGATCACGCGGTCAAAACGGTGGCCATGCCGGTGCTTCATCTCCTCCATTCTAAAACGTGCGCGGGGATGCAGCGCGATCAGTTCCTCCAGCGTTGACTCACCATCGCCCTTCACCTGTAACAATTCCTTATCGATGAATCCGCTGACTACGCCCTTTTGACTGGCGGGGTGTCGGTAATAAAAGACAGATACCTCTACCGGATAGGTAATGAGATCCTGGATGATGTATTCGACCGGCACACGGGCATGGTATTTTTCCAGTTGCTCTTCGCTTTCGATCTTGCGGAACAGGATACCCTTCATGCCAACGTCGGGCTTTACAATGAAGGGATATTGAAACCCGGCAGCAGTGAGTTGCTTCACGACCTCTTCAAATGGCAGATCGTGCATCACGTAAATAGTTCGGGGAATAAGATCGGACGGAAGCTGGTCGTACATTTCCTTTTTACCCTCGCCCTCGAAACCACCAAAGGTGATGGTGGGGTTGGAAGAACTAAAGAACCACAACGATCCGCTACGCAAACAATACCAGAACCATGCAGGACTAATCGGCGCATAGAGTACGTAAAAATTCCACAGTTCCCAGTTGATCAATCGTTGGAAAAATTTCTTCATGCCGTTGCTTACAAAATAAAGGAAAGAATTTCACAAAGTGTGTGGATTGACTTTTTAGTTTAGTTTTGAAACAAATTAACGATGCATGAATATTCCCACCCTTGCCGGGTTATTTGCTGAAGGAAAATCACCGGATATTCTTTTCTGGGTTGGGTGCGCCGGAAGCTTCGACCAGCGTGCGCAGAAGATCACCAAAGCGTTTGTCACCATCTTGGATAAGGTCGGCATTAACTATGCCATTCTTGGAAAAGAAGAGATGTGCACCGGCGATCCTGTCCGCCGTGCGGGAAATGAATTCATGTTCCAGATGATGGCCTACCAGAATATCCAGGTCCTCAATAACTATGGCGTGAAGAAGATAGTCACCGCCTGTCCCCATTGCTTCAATACAATCCGTAATGAATATCCTGAACTCGGCGGCAATTACGAGGTGATCCATCATACAACCTTTCTTCAGCAACTGATCGACGAAGGAAAGATCAGGTTGAAAGAAGGTGGTGAATTCAAAGGAAAAAAAATCACCTACCACGACAGTTGTTACCTTGGTCGCGCCAACGAAATTTATGAAGCGCCCAGGAAGGTCCTTGAAGCGCTCGATGCTGAACTCGTTGAGATGAAACGTTGCCGCAGCAAAGGACTTTGCTGTGGAGCAGGTGGCGCACAGATGTTCAAGGAGGAAGAGCCTGGCATTACCCGCGTCAACATCGAACGGACGCACGAAGCCGTGGGTACCGGCGCCAGCTATATCGCTTCTGCCTGTCCGTTTTGCAATACCATGATGACAGATGGAGTGAAACTGGAAGAGAAAGAGGATTCAGTACAGGTGCTCGATATTGCTGAAATGATCGCACGTTCCCTTTAAGCACCCGCAGCAATACTGTCTGCCAGCAGCTCCTGCAATTCGATCGCTTCCCGGAGCTTACCCCTGGGAATAAGCAGGTTGATCTCACCCTGGCCTGTGGCCGCTTGCAAATAACGAAGACCCATCACATTCATTTCCCCGGCATCACGTATGGAAATCGACTGTAGCCGGCAGCCACCGGTATTGAAAAATTCGGCCATGTCATTTGTCCAGATACTGCCATTGGTGACAGTCACTTCAGGAGGAACAGGGCGCCTGTTGCTGAAGAGGCGGTAGGAAAAATAGGCCAGTCTGCCCTTTTTTCTACTAAGCCAGCCACGGAAGCTATGCCACTCGTCGGGCTGGTAAGTCCAGTGTGCCAATACCGTTCGATTGGGATGTATGCCCGCCATCAGTCAGAATTTCTGGCTAATTTAGCAGCATGAAGTTTGAATACAAATACCTTCTTGACGGTAGTTTCCACCCCGCCTCGCGCGTGTGGATCTACCAGTGCGGCCGTATGTTCAGTCTCTCCGAAGCCCTTGAGATCGAAACGATGCTGGAAAATTTTGTGGCGGATTGGAACTCACATGGAGCACCGGTAAAAGGTGCCGGCTACCTCTTCTTCGGACAGTTCGTTGTCCTCATCGCCGATGAAACTTCCACAGCCGTCAGCGGATGCAGTACCGATAGCTCAGTAAGACTTATCAAAGATATTGAACAGCGCTTCGGCGTGAATATGTTCGACCGAACATCCCTCGCCTTCATCGTAAAAGATAAAGTTCAATTACTGCCAATGAACCAGTTGCAATATGCAGCGGACAATAATTTCATCAACGCAGATACCCTTTACTTCAATAATACCATTCTGACGAAAGCTGAACTTGAAACGAACTGGATCATCCCTGTCAGCAAAAGCTGGCTGGCGACACGTGTGCGTTTTCCTGAAACATCGTCTGCAGGTTCCTGATTTATTTTTTGATTACACCTGCAGGCCGGAACAAATTATACCCCAGCGTTACCCGGAAATTTCGGGTATTGGTGGCATTGAAGCTTTCAGCCCGGAAATTGGTGCCGTATGTGAAGTTGCGGTTACGTTGCTGTACGAACGGATCGATCACGTTCAATGTGACGCTAAGCCGCTTACGGAAGAATTTTTGTTGGACGCCTGTATTCATGCTCCAGTTCCACCGCGCATAGCCCTGCGGATTGGCAAATCGATTGAAAGTGAAACTACCGTTGAAGCTTAATTTGTCCGAAAAGATATAACTGCTGCTAACGTTGGAGGTAAATGAACCACCATTCCGATAGCGGTTTACCCGTCGGTCAAATGAGGAATACTGGTTAAACGTATAGCTCGAACTCAGGTTTAGCCGGATCTTTCGGGTGATCGGCATACCGCCCCAGGCACTGATCTCATATTCCCGTCGCCCACTGATGTTCTCCCAGGTGATCTGCGTTTTTCCATCCGGCAACAAGGTTCTTACACGGGAAAATATGTTGCGCACAATGTTATAACCTGTTCCAAGATTAAGGAAGAAACCGCCTTTTGTTTTACTTACCACCACATCAAAATTATCCGCCGTACTTGCTTCCAGGGCTGCGTTCCCAAAACGAATATTATACGGATCAGAAAAATCGATCGCAGGATTTAACTCATTGATGCCCGGCCGGCGAATGCTCCGCCTCCAACTGGCGGTGAAACCCATGCCATTGGCCCAACGCCGGTTAAGGTTCGCAAAGGGCAGCCAGGTACCGTAGTTGTTCTTTACATCGCGGTTCTCCTTCAATAATTCAAACCAGATACCGGTACGCTCAAAGCTTGCCCCGGCTGAAATGCTGAAGCCCCGATGAAAATTATAACGAAGCGATGAACGAAAATTGACAAGTGTCTGGTGAAAGATAAAGTCGTTGCTCAAAAGATCGAGCGGCACATAGCTCCCGTCCGGCTTTCTGAAATACCCGGAAATTACAGATACATCGCTGTTGTGCCGTGTTAAAAAACTACCGGTAGAAATAAATAGTTTTTCTGCCACCAGCGGCCGGTCATAACTTATGCGTACACTGAAATTGCTGTTGACGGTTTTATTTACCTGCTCCTGGGTTGAATCGACACCCGTTGGATTATGATCGGGATAAAAGAATTGCTGGTAAAAATCACGGTCGTTGTCGTTGGCAGAGCGGTTCACGTCCGCAATGATTCTGAATAGCTCACCCGGTACTTTAGACCGGATGGTATAGGCTATATTGAATGAGCCATTCAGGTTTTCTCCCGTACTCCGGATCGATCGCTCGCTCAGGCGATAGATATCTTCAAACCGGTTTCGGTTGGTGTACTCCGTACCACTTCTGTTATTGAAATCATTGGCATTGATATTCAGCGTAGCGGACACCGAATGATATTTACTGATCGTATAATCCATGTTGAAGCGGAAGTTCGGCCGGACCGACCTATTGGTATAAGAAGATCGTGTGGCGAAACTATTCGTTGAGTCCGCATAAATATTGGTGCGGTAGGAATAACCATTTCCTTCAAATTCATTTACGGCTACACCTGCATTGAGATTGAAGTTGAAACCTTTTTTCCTGTAATTGAATCCAATATTTGTGCTGAGTTCCCCCCTGCTGCCGGCCGTCACGCTCGCACGTCCGCTTCGCCCCACCTTTCCTTTTTTGGTAACGATATTGATGACGCCGCCCTGCTCATTGGCGTATTGCGGTGGCGGATTTGTCATCACCTCGATCTTTTCAATAGAACTGCCGGGCATGGACTCCAGCAGGTCCTGTAATTGTTGCATATTCAACTCCACGGGCTTGTCATCGATCAGGATGCGCGGTTCTTTCCCTCTGACGGCGATCTTGCCGTCTGCATCCTTTGTCACGAGCGGAACGTGATTCAGCAGTTCACTCGCATTACTGCCTGCACTGAGGGCAGATTCGCCGGCATTGAAAGTGATGTTGCCGTCTTTCGATTCGATGAGTGGTTTTTCCGCATATACGATCACCTCCCCGAGAGCAGTTCCGTCCGATCTTTTCAACACGAGGTCAGGGAGATGGAAATCGGACCGCTCCGCCCTTAGATGAATGCTGTCAAGCCCGAGGGCGGTGTAACCGATAAAGCTGATGCGAATGCGATACCAGGCAAATGAAAGTTCTGAAAACTGAAAGGAGCCGTCAGCCGCCGATATAGCCGCTTTCGAGTTGGCTGTATCGGATAAATGGGCTAGGATGATGGTGGCACCGGCGATGGGCTTGCCCGACTCATCCAGGAGGTTGCCCGTCAAAAGGCCCTTACCGTCCTGGGCTGAAACTTTGGCGATAAAAAGGAAAGAAAAGATCAGGACAATTAAACTCCTCAAGCAGTTGCGATTAAGCTATAAAGATACCGGCAAATCCCTAAATTGGGTTTGCCAGGGGGATAGAAAGGTATAAAAGCGTATCATGGCGGCATGGTGATTTGGGTTGAATTGATGAGGTTTTGGGCGCTTCGGGGGCGTACAAACCCCGCAAAAACGAAAGTTGTCAACCTTTATAAGGTTGTCAACCGTTTATCCAGATAAGATCAGAGACTACCAGAATATCACCGCCAATCCTCCGGTATTCTACAAAAAATATCCGTTCCCAGCAACATTTCCTGCCATCCTGTCACTTTCCCCACATTCGTGTATATTTGCCTCTCAAATTTCAGTGATCAATGTTTGAAGAGGTGTCAGAGTTAAAAACCGCCCGGCATGATGAGGGGCGGCAGGGTGAAGCATACGCTCCTTTCCGCGAGGACCCCATGCAATACCGCAAGCGTTTTTATATCGAAAGCTATGGCTGCCAGATGAATTTCGCGGATAGTGAGATCGTTGCATCCATCCTGAACGGTGAAGGCTTCGGTGCCACACGTGATGTGGAACAGGCCGACCTGATCTTTATCAATACCTGCTCCATCCGGGAAAAAGCAGAGCAGACCGTGCGGAAGCGGCTGACAGAATTCCGGAAGCTGAAACGCCGCAAACAGGGCCTGCTGATCGGGGTCCTGGGGTGCATGGCGGAACGCCTGAAGGCTAAATTCCTGGAGGAGGAAAAACTGGTAGACCTTGTGATCGGGCCGGACGCATACAGAACCTTACCCGCACTGGTAGAGGAAGCCGGTACCGGCCAGAAAGCAGTAAACGTGCTGCTTAGCCGCGACGAAACTTATGCGGATATTTCCCCCGTACGATTGAACAGCAACGGCGTTTCTGCATTCGTCAGCATCATGCGGGGCTGTAACAATATGTGTTCATTCTGCGTGGTACCTTTTACCCGCGGGCGCGAGCGTAGCCGCGATGCGGAGAGCATACTGGCAGAGTGTGAGGCATTGTTCAATGAAGGTTATCGCGAGGTAACGCTGCTGGGACAGAATGTGGATTCTTATCATTATGTTCCTCATGCAAAAACCGAAGGCGGCAACGGGTATGCTGAGCCTGTCACGTTTGCAAGCCTGCTGGAACGTGTTGCCCTGATCTCACCAAAACTGCGCGTTCGTTTTTCCACTTCACATCCGAAAGATATCACCGATGAGGTGCTGCATACGATGGCGCGCCATGAAAACATTTGCAAGTACATTCACCTGCCGGTACAAAGCGGTTCAACCCGAGTGTTGCAGTTGATGAACCGTACCTACACGCGCGAATGGTATATGGCGAGAGTCGATCGGATCAGGGAAATACTTCCGGGCTGCGGCATATCGGCTGATATCATCGCCGGTTTTTGTACAGAAGAAGAAAAAGATCACCAGGATACCCTGAGCATCATGGAGTACAGTAAATACGATCTCTCCTACATGTTTTTTTACAGCGAACGCCCGGGAACGCTGGCGCAACGCAGGTATGCAGACGATATCCCCCTTGATGTAAAGAAGCGGCGGCTCCAGGAAATTGTGAACATGCAGAACAGGCTCTCATTGGAAAGCAACCAGCGCGACCTCGGCAAAGTATTTACTATCCTCATCGAAGGTGAAAGTAAAAAAAGCGACAACGACTGGATGGGTCGCAGCTCAGAGAACAAGGTGTTTGTTTTCCCTAAAGAAAATTACAACCTTCAGAAAGGTGATTACGTTACTGTACGTGCTGCGGAGTGTACGCAGGGGACACTACTTGGTAAAATCGAGCAGGTATTGGTTTAATGAACAAATCGCGGGGTTAACCACCTCCTGAACAAACCAGAACAAATGGATATTCAAAGTATAAAGAACAGGTTTGGTATAATCGGCAATTCGCCGGCGCTGAATTATGCGCTCCAGGTGGCAGTGCAGGTGGCTAATACCGATCTCACCGTTTTGATCAACGGAGAAAGCGGTGTGGGTAAAGAAGCGTTTTCCATCATCATACATTCCTTGTCGAACAGGAAACACAACCCATTCATTGCCGTGAACTGTGGGGCTATTCCCGAGGGTACGATCGATTCGGAATTATTTGGTCATGAGAAAGGATCTTTCACCGGCGCAGTTGACAGCCGGAAAGGCTATTTCGAAACGGTGAATGGTGGTACGATTTTCCTGGATGAGATTGGCGAAATGCCACTTGGTACACAGGCGCGCCTGCTGCGCGTGCTGGAAGCTGGTGAATATATCCGGGTTGGTTCATCCAAGGTGCAAAAGACCGATGTACGCGTGATCGCTGCAACCAATCGTGATCTGCTGGCACAGGTGCAGCAGGGCAAGTTTCGCGAGGATCTTTATTATCGTTTGAGCACCGTACCTATTCGTGTGCCGGCTTTGCATGACCGGAAAGAAGATATTCATCTGCTCTTTCGCAAGTTTGCATCCGAATTCGCAGACAAGTACAAGACAGCATCCGTGCAGCTCGATGATGAAGCAAAAAACCTGTTAATAAACTATCCCTGGCCCGGCAATGTGCGGGAATTGAAGAATATTGCAGAGCAAATATCCGTGTTGTCGGAGGACAAACATATTTCGGCAAAGGAACTGGGTCGCTTCCTGCAACCATATTCGAACAACAGGTTGCCGGCACTTGCACACACGAACACCGGCGGAAATGATTTTGCCAATGAACGCGAGATCCTTTACAAACTTTTCTTCGATATGAAAAAAGATGTAACGGAGTTGAAACGGATGTTCCTCGATGTGCTTCAGAATCCCGGCATGGTGCAGCAAAATCCCGGCTTCCTGAATGAACTGAAAGAACTGAAAACAATGGATATGCCAGCCGGCATGTATGTACAACCGGCAATGCCTGCAGCACAGCCGGTATTGGTGCAGACAGGTGATGACATTCATGATCACGAAGAAGTGGAAGAAAGCCTTAACATTGTAGACAAGGAAAAAGAACTGATCATAAAGGCGCTCAAGAAACACAAAGGCAAGAGAAAAGATGCCGCGCTTGATCTTGGTATCAGTGAACGGACCCTTTACCGGAAATTAAAAGAATATGACATCGATGAATGACAACAGATCGATAGCAACAAGACCGGTGAGGCTGACATTGCTGCTGCTGATTGGTATCAGTATGATAGGCTTGTTTGCGGGCTGTCGCAATGTAAAATACGGATTCAGCGATGCGGCTGTGCCGGTGCATGTCAAGACCATCAAGATCCGGCAAATCGAGAACAAGGCCAATTACGTGAACCCCACGCTCAGCCAGCGGCTGACGGATCGTGTTCGTCAAAAGATCACCAGCCAGACGCGACTGACGCAGGTAAATATCGAAAACCCGAATGCCGACTGGGATATTACCGGTGTCATCACCAGCTATAGCTTCACTACGTCAGGGATATCGCAGGGACAGGAAGCAACCAACAGGCTGACCATAACCGTGCAGATCACACGCCTCGACCAGACTGACGACACCACCAAGGAATATACCGTGAGCCGGAATTTTGATTTCCGTTCCACCCTGTCGATACAACAGGCCGAGTCTGCCCTGGCCGATGAGATCATCCGCGGACTGTCGGATGATATATTCAATCGTCTTTTCTCCGACTGGTAATTTTTTAGACACCCGATCCGGGCAACCTTATGGCCTATTATCTTAAATTGCGGCCATGAATGCGGCTGTCAACGAATTAACGCGGGCCATCACCGGCAAAGAATCTTTTGATGATTGTTCCATCCAGGAACTGCAGCAACTGTGCAGCAGCTATCCATGGTTCGCAGCCGCGCATTTGTTACTGGCAAAAAAACTCCATCGCACTGACCCGGCGATGTTGGGGGACACCGCTCAGCGAGCCGCTTTATATTTCCCCAATCCCCTCATTTTGCAGCAACTGATCACGAATGACAATGCCTACAGCATAGCCTGGGAAAAAACGCAGGAAGGCACTGGCTATGAGATCAGGCATGTGTCGATCGTCGAATCGGTAGCAGAAGACGAACCTCCATTTGATCCGGAAGAATCGGTGGAAGAATTGATAGCGGATCAGGCAGAGCCTCGTCAACTGCCGGAAAATGATGGGATAGATGTACCCGATATCACTGATGAGCAGCCGGCTGACCAGTTACCTCCGGTTGACGTACCGGCGCAGGTAAACGTTCTCCCGAAACAGACCGTACTGGAATCGCCGGCCACCACCGAGGAAGTGGTCGTGCAGGGAAGGCACGCGCTGAGTGAACCCCGGGAGGAAATAAAAGATAATGAGGCCCCGCTCACCATAGCCCCGCTGCGGCTGGAGCCACTCGACGCAGCCAAAGCCACACTGACCTTCGAGCCTTACCATACGGTTGATTATTTCGCGTCCCAGGGGATCCGCGTAAAAGATGAAGAGAAGCCAGCCGACCGATTCAGCCAGCAGCTTAAAAGTTTTACAGAGTGGCTGAAGACCATGAAAAGGGTCACCCCTGCGGAAATGCAGGGAACCAGTCCCCTCCCTGAGGAGCAGAAGGTGGAAAAACTGGCGGAGGTCTCGATATCGGGCCGGGATGTGGTGACAGAAGCCATGGCCGAGGTCTGGGAAAAGCAGGGAAATCACCGGAAAGCCATTGAAACCTACGACAAATTAAGTTTGATTAATCCCTCTAAAAGTGCTTATTTTGCAGCGAAAATCGAACAATTAAATAAGGAACTCTCATGATTCTCATTCTGATACTGATCATCATCGCCTCTATCATACTCGCGCTGGTCGTACTCATCCAAAACCCCAAAGGTGGTGGCCTGACAGGCAGCATTGCCGGTCTGAGCAACCAGTTCATGGGTGTAAAACAAACAACGGATGTGTTGGAAAAAACTACCTGGTTTGTAGCTGCCGCGATCGGTATTCTTTGCATCCTTTCTTCTTTCTTTGTAACCGGTGGCACCACTACCAACCCGGACATCATTAACAAATCAAAAAATCTGACCGTACCTCAGGGTGCTGCACCGCAGGCGACCCCGAATAACACGCTTAACCTGGGAGATTCACTCGGTCGCTGATCAGGTAATCACAATATTCAGACCCTGTCCCTCAAAGACAGGGTTTTTTGTTTATTTTGGCGGCATCTATGAAAAGAAGAATCCTGTTGGGTCTGCTGATCCTTTTCCTTGCTATAGCTGCCATCATCGGCTGGTTATTCCTTGGACCTACCATAAGGTCGCCAAAGGATAAGTACCTCTACCTCGCTACCGGCAGCGACTATAACGCAGTATTGACACAATTGAAGGAACAGGAAGTGCTTGGCTCTGTCACCTGGTTCAATCTCGCAGCAAAAATGATCGGCTATAACAATGTCCGCCCGGGCAGATACCCCGTCAAGAAAGGGATGAGCGTTGTCGGCCTCGTGCGCATGCTGCGCAATGGCCAGCAGGAGCCGGTGGATTTTGTCGTGACCAAGATCCGTACAAAGGAAGTGCTCGCCGGCAGACTGGGCAGAGCTTTCGAGTTTGATTCCGCGGCCATGCTGCATTTCATGAACTCACCAGATTCCTTGCGGGAATATGGTCTCGACAGCAACACAGTCATGGCCGCCGTTCTCCCCTTTACCTATACATCGAAATGGAACACCACACCCGGAAGGATCTTCGGTCAGTTCTTCAATAGCTACAAAAGCTTCTGGACGGAGGAAAGACGGCAGAAAGCTGCTTCACTGGGCTATTCTCCTTTACAGATCACCACCATCGCATCCATCATTGAAGAAGAAACCAACGCCCCGAGTGATAAGCCAAATGTGGCCAGCGTTTACATGAACCGCATCGCAAAAGGAATGCCCCTGCAAGCAGACCCGACAGTGAAGTTTGCACTGAAAGATTTTTCACTGCGGCGCATTTATGAGAAACATACACGGATCGAATCGCCCTGGAATACCTATGTCAATCGCGGGCTACCACCCGGCCCGATCTGCACGCCTTCCCTGGCCACCATCAATGCCGTACTGGACGCACCAAAAACAGACTACATATATTTCGTAGCCAGCAGTGCATTTGATGGCACGCACGTATTCACGACCAACTACAACGATCACCTGAAATACGCACGTATCTACCAGCAGGAACTCAATAAGCGCAACATCAAATAGCCATGCCCCTGCTGACTAAAATAAAAAGATCCTTTGTCCTGTTCGCGCCGGTTGCCTGGCTGATAAGAAAAAGTAAGCACCTTGTTCTGCCAGGGTTCAAAGGCATACCACTTTATGATGTTGCAGGCTTTTTCTTCGCACAGGCTCGCCGGACAGGGTTCACGGAACGCGCCTCAGCCATTGCGTTCAATTTCACCATGACCATACCGCCTGCTGTGATCTTCCTTTTTACCCTTCTCCCCTACATTCCGATCAACCAGGAGTTCATAGCTGAGATGTTCATGCTGATACGCGATGTGGTCCCGGGCGAAAAGAACAACGAAGGGCTGATCAAATTTCTGTCTGACATACTCAATAATCCCCGTACAGGGTTGTTGTCGACAGGTTTCGTACTGGCGATGTTCTTTTCGTCAAATGCAGTGATGGGCATCATGCGATCATTTGATAAAAATTATATCGGCTTTGTAAAACGAAAAGGCTGGCGACAACGCTATCTTGCTTTGCGACTCACTTTCATCCTGATCATTTTATTTTGCATTACCATTGGCGCGCTGATCATGCAGGGAGCCGTGCTGCGCTGGTTTGGTGTAAAAAATGCCACTCTCATCTTTATCATTCACAACCTGCGCTGGGTGCTCATCGTGCTGATGTTTTTCCTGGCAATTTCACTTATCTACCGGTATGCCCCTTCAGTGCACAAGCGCTGGCGTTTTTTCAATCCCGGCTCTATCCTCGCTACCTGCCTGATGATCATCTTCACTGCGGGGTTCTCCTACTGGGTCAGTAATTTTTCCAACTACAACGAGCTCTACGGCAGTATCAGCACGGTTCTGATCCTTATGTTGCTGATCTATTTCAATTCCCTTGTCTTATTGATTGGTTTCGAGCTTAATGTGAGCATAAACTCACTCCGGCACCAGGTGGATGAAAGGAATAAATCGATGGCGGATGGGCAACAGCCTGCATGAATTTTGCTGAACTTTGGTTCAATCAAACTTTTACGCCATGAAAAAGTTGTTCTTCCACTCCGCTTTCACCCTTAGCGTCCTTGCGGTCTTCCTTCCCAATGAACCACTGTCAATCGGCTCATCGCTGCCCAATGCCGACAAGAAAATGAAAGACATCTCCGGCAAAGAAATAACGTTTCAGTCTGCCATGAATAAGAATGGCCTGCTGGTGATGTTCAGTTGCAATACCTGCCCCGTTGTAAAAAAATACCAGGCACGCACACTTGAAGTTTGCAGCAAGGCAATGGCGAGCGAAATAGGGGTCGTCCTCCTGAATTCAAACGAGGCAACCCGGGACGCCGGTGACTCGTACGATGACATGAAGGAATATGCCACTCAGCAGGGTTACAACTTCAATTATGTACTGGATGAGAACTCGGCAATGGCCGATGCATTCGGTGCTGCCCGTACACCGGAAGTCTTCCTGTTTGATAAAAATGGTAAGCTGGTCTATCACGGTGCTATCGACGACAACCCCAACAGCGCCGCCTCAGTAGGCAGGAAGCACCTACAGGTAGCTATGGAAGAACTCACCAGCGGCAAGGACATCTCAACCAAGACAACGAGATCGGTGGGTTGTGGGATAAAACGATTGTGATGCTCGGGACTGGGGACTGGGGACTGGATGCTGGATGCTGGATGCCCGCTCCCGGAGAGCGGAAAAGAGAGCGAGAGCGGTTGGCATTGGCTTTTTTACTTTTTCATTTTTAATTTTTAATTGATACAGTACGCCCCGATCCCTGAGTAGCCCAGGAGCGAAGCGAATGGCCGTACTTGCCCTGCTTGCACTGCCTGCACTGAGCCTGTCGAAGTGAGCCTGTCGAAGTGAGCCTGTCGAAGGGTCGAAGGGCC
>JAEZAM010000007.1 GCA_023430465.1 Bacteroidota bacterium
TGAGCCTGTCGAAGGGTGCTGGATGCTGGGTGCTGGATGACTGGGTGCTGGATGGCTAGGTGCTGGATAGCTGGGTGCTGGATAGCTGGCCTGCCTGCCGGAGCGAAGCGGTGGTAGGGTGCTGGACTTGCCCTGAGCCTGTCGAAGGGTGCTGGATGCTGGGTGTTGAATGCTGGATGCTAGGCTTCCTGAAAGCGAGAAAGAGAGCAAGAGCGGATACTGTTATTAGCTTTTTAATTTTTTATTTTTAATTGAACACTTACGCCCCGGTCCCTGAGTAGCACATGAGCGCAGCGAATGCGCGTACCGAAGGGACTTAAAATCGGGATGCTGGGTGGCTGGATGCTGGATGGCTGGGTGCTGGGTGCTGGATGACTGGGTGCTGGATGACTGGGTGCTGGATGGCTGGGTGCTGGATGGCTGGATACTGATACCGGATGCGCGATGCTTTGCGTGCTTTGCTCACTCTGCTCCCGAAGCCTCGGGATTTGCGTGAAACCAACACTTCAAGCTCTTTTCTTGCAGGAATGCCTTAATTTTATACCGATGCGCTGCGGACTTGTGATACAGCTGACCTTACTGGCAATCGTTTTTGCCCACGCCACATTTATAAATGCCCAGCCATCCCCCGACCGACGGACTGCCGCCGACCCCCGTCTCCTCGCTCTCTACCTCACGTCCCATGACAGCACCGAGTTGCAAAAAGTAAAATCGATTTTTTACTGGATCACCGCCAACATAGACTACCGGACAGCCAATGTTCGTCGCAGAAATACCTATGTAGAGCCCGAGGACACTGGCGCGATAAAGCCCCTGGATGAGCGGGTTGCGCTGGCTGTGTTACATAACAGGGCAGGGGTTTGCGACGGATATGCCCGGCTATTCAAAACCCTTTGCCACTACGCCGGGCTGGAGGCAGAAGTGGTGATGGGCTATGGGAAAACGCAGCCTTTCCGGCGAAACCAGCGGTTCAATGCCAATCATAGCTGGAACGCCGTGCGGATCGACAGCACCTGGCACCTGCTCGATGTCACCTGGGCGAGCGGTTACCTCAACTACCAGGGCACCGAATTCATCCGCCACCTGGATGAACAATACTTTCTTTCACCACCAGCGGAATTTATCCGTGAGCATTACCCCAATGACCTGCGGTGGTCGTTGCTGAATGATCCGCCACTGCTGGCAGAATTCCGGTATTCTCCCTATCGTCATCGTGCTTTCGCAAAATACAGGTTTACGGGCATCAGTCCTGCCTCGGGTATCATCGAAATGAAGGTGGGTGATACGGCAAGACTTGAGCTGACCATACCAGCCGGCATGAATCCCGCCAGCATCAGCAGCGATCCATTTCTCGATACCTCGGTCTATAATACCAGGAGCTCCATCGTCATCGGGCCAGTAAGCCAGTCAATGGGTCGTGCCAACTATCAGTTCATACCCGGCAACAGCGAACTTCAATGGCTTTATATTTTATTCAATGATGATCTGGTACTTCGATACCGCTTGCAACTGACTGATAAGCCCGTATCGGGTCCGCTCGCAATCAGTAAATGATACAAACAGAAACCAGCAGTCTGCAAGGCCGCATGAGGGCGGTTTATTATCTTTGCCGCTATGTCAGAAGAAGTTAAAAAGGAAGAACGTAGTTTAAATTTCCTGGAGGAAATTATCGAAGAGGATCTGAGGTCCGGGAAGTACAAATCCATTGTTACCAGGTTTCCGCCTGAGCCGAATGGCTACCTGCATATTGGTCACGCCACGAGCATCTGCCTCAATTTTGGACTTACAAAAAAATATGGCGGATATACCAACCTCCGCTTTGACGATACCAATCCGGTCACCGAAGAGACCGAGTACGTGGAGAGCATCCGGAATGATGTGAAATGGCTGGGCTTTGAATGGAAGAACGAGTTCTATGCTTCCGATTATTTTGATCAGCTTTATGCATTTGCCTTACAACTGATCGATAAAGGTCTCGCTTATGTTGATGACAGCACAAGTGAAGAGATCGCCGCAATGAAGGGTACGCCTACCGAACCCGGTACCAATAGCCCGTTCCGCGACCGCAGTGTGGCAGAGAACAGGGAACTGTTTGAGAAAATGCGTGCCGGTGAGTTCCCCGATGGCAGTCGCACCCTTCGCGCGCGCATCGATATGGCACATACCAATATGCTGATGCGTGATCCCATCCTGTACAGGATCAAACATGCTCACCATCACCGCACCGGTGATAAGTGGTGCATCTACCCGATGTATGATTTCGCTCATGGGCAAAGCGATTCCATAGAAAATATCACCCACTCCATTTGCACACTTGAATTTGTACCGCACCGGGAGCTCTATGACTGGCTCATTGAAAAACTGGGAATTTTTCCATCACATCAATATGAATTTGCGCGCCGAAACCTGACCTATACAGTGATGAGCAAAAGAAAACTTTTGCAGCTTGTCCAGGAAAATCATGTGGAAGGTTGGGATGATCCGCGTATGCCAACCATCAGCGGCATGCGCCGTCGTGGCTATACCGCCGCCGCCCTGCGTGAGTTCTGCGACAGGGTTGGGATTGCTAAGCGCGAGAACATTGTTGATGTAGGATTATTGGAATTCTTTGTCCGGGAAGATCTCAACAAGAAAGCGCTGCGCCGCATGGTGGTCTTTGATCCGCTCAAAGTTGTCATCACGAACTATACCGCACCGAACAATGATGATATTACGCTGGACGAGGAACTCGTTTCCAGTGAAAACAATCCTGAAGATCCCGCTGCAGGGAGCCGTGACATACCGTTCAGCGGCGAGATCTATATCGAGCGGGAAGACTTCATGGAAAACCCGCCAAAGAAATATTTCCGGCTGGCACCTGGCCAGATGGTTCGTCTAAAATCTGCCTACATCATAAAATGTGATGAAGTGATCAAAGATGAGAACGGCCAGGTTACTGAAGTTCGTTGTTCCTATATCCCTGAGAGCAAGAGCGGACAGGATACTTCAGGCATCAATGTAAAGGGTACCCTGCATTGGGTCAGTGTGAAGCATGCTGTCACGGCCGAGTTGAGGTTGTATGATCGTCTGTTTAAGGTGGAAGATCCGTCGAGTGAAGAAGGTGATTTCAAGGACTACATCAATCCTGATTCACTGCAGGTGGTGAAATCGGTGTATGCGGAACCGGCACTGAAGTCTGCAAAATTTGATGAAGCTTACCAGTTTATCCGCAAGGGATATTTTGTATTGGACAAAGACAGCAGTACAAGCGGCATCGTGTTCAACAAAACCGTTGGTCTGAAAGACAGTTGGTCGAAGAAAGCATAAAAGAACCCGGCAACCGCCGGGTTCTTTGTTTATACTGAGGTTGATTTTCTCCTGTCTGCCACGACCAGTATCAGGCCTGCTATTACAGCGACAGCCCCGGTGTAAACTGGCCAGCCAACCCACCTGTTTTCTTCTTTCTTAACTTCCAGTGGACCGGCATCGATCACTTTTTTCTCCGATGTTACATTGAATCCGCGGATAGCCAGCATAGCAATGCCGACAACGATGAGGATGATTCCAATTGCTTTCATATAAATGATTATTTAGTTGGATAATGATCTAGCAGTGCAACATTTAAGCCAGCCGAAAACCGCCGCTTCCTGTGAAGATTTTTCTACAGCCAGAAAAGTGATTTGATTATAGTCAAGGATTTCGGGATGGATTTCCCCCCTTCTATGAAATACCGGCTTAAGTGTTTACCTTTAATCGTCCTAATTAAAATCCATCATGAGAAACCATCCATTGCGGCTGATCCCCGCCGGGCTTGCTTTTATGGCCGCCCTGTTTTTCCAACCCATCATCACCAATGCCCAGGCAGTCGGAACCTGGGATTTTGCCAACACACTTACCGGCACACCTGCCAGCTATAATACCGTGAGTTTAGTGTCCCTGGGCCCTGCCATCTCATCTGCGGCATTCAATGGAGGAACAGAATATTATGGCCAGGGTGGATGGCCTTCCGGCGCCATCAATACAAGCGCCTACCTTGAGTTTACGCTCACACCCTCATCAGGTTACCAGCTTGATCTCACTGGCCTGGTTGTACGTGTACGAAGAAGCAACACAGGCACCCCATCCGGCAGCGGACCAACAAGCTGGTCACTGCGGTCCAGCATAGATGGATATGCTGCCGACATTGCCTCAGGCAGTATGACGCACAACTATGCGAACTATAGCATACCGCTTGGCAGCGGTTTTCATAGCATCTACGGTGCCGTGACGTTTCGCGTATATGGATACAATGCTACAACTTCTTCCGGCGGATCAAGCAGGATGGTTTTCGACCAGATTACAGTCAGCGGATTAAATATCGTGCTGCCTGTACGGTTAGGTAGTTTAAGGGGGAGCAGGGAAGGAGACCGCGCAACACTTGATTTCCGCTCCTTCGATGGCACCGCGCAGCACCTGTATCGGATCGAACGTAGTCACGATGGCCAGCATTTCAGTGAAATAGCCGCACTGGACGGGTCGGATCAACCTGACCATGTATATCACTATGAAGATCAGCAACTGGAGAGTAACAGGGACTATTATTATCGTATCAGCGTTGAGGAAGCCGGCAGGAAGTATTATTCCGGCATCATCCGCTTAAGCAAGGTCATGAACACAACAGGCGCATTGTTTCTTGCAGGTAGCAATATGCACATTCCTCGATTCAATGGAAAAGCCATGGTGAGTATTCATACCATGGATGGCCGGAGCATATTCCGGGCTGAAGTTACGGGTGACGCAAGAGCGGGGCAGGTGATGACAGTTCCCGCACCCATAGTGAAAGGAACGTACGTCCTCAATTGCCAAGGCAATGATACCCGCATCTCGAACAAGGTATATATTCAGTAAATATCAGTCCTTGTTGAATATATAGGGGTCATACTCCACGAACTCATTGGCGCGGATCATCACGGATATAACGCTGCTGGCGTTATGAACGAATTTTATGGCAAACACGCCATATTCAACATTGTCATACTGCATCAGCCATTCACCGTTGTCCATATAATCCAGCGTGGCAGTGAGATTGGGGTGGGTGTTAAATTTCATTTTAAGCCGGTTGCCTTCTGCACTCACATTCATCTTCCCATAAATTGCGTTTGAATAGCTTCCGGTATACGCAGCCAGGGGAAGATCGGGATGGCTGCCTTTTACTCTCGCTTTCCACGCGGCTATCTCTTTCAGTTGTTCTTCCATCTCCTTCCTGAACCCGCCGAGCAGTTGACTGCTGCGATTTGTATAGGGCACGCCCAGGTAGGCGTCTGTCACCTGGTAGCGCAATGCTTCAAAGAAGCTCTGGTTATCATTGTTCGTCAGTATGGCGATGCCCAGTTTTTCTGAAGGCACGAATGATACATTGCTGACCATTCCGCCCGCTCCACCGGTATGCCAGTAAAGTTGCCGGCCATTATAGTCTGCCGCAAACAGGCCAAGGCCATACCCCCGGAAGTTGATGGGATATACAGCGCTGCGCCTGCTGCTGGTGATGATGTTGATGTCTCTTGTCTTTTGCAACGTGGAAAACGGCATCAGTCTTTTTCCCTCATAGCGTCCGCTGTCAAGCTGAAACAACAGCCAGTGGGAGAGATCATTTACGCTGCTGACGATACTTGCCGCAGGGCCGAGGTTATCCCATTGATCATAGGGAACACGACGGAGCGTGCCGGTATAGCTGGTGGTGTAAGGTTGAGCTACGTTGGTTTTTGTTTCTATGCCTTTGGAGTAAGGGGAAGACCGTTTCATATCCAGGGGGGTGAGGATACTGTCCTGCACGTACTCGCCCCAGGTCCTGCCCGTCACTTTGGGTATTACCTCACCCGCTGTGAGAAAGCAACTGTTGCAATAGCCATAATCCTGGCGATACAGGCCCACCGGTTTAAGCAATCTCATCTTGTTCATGATCTGCGCGGAAGTCAGTGTACTGTTCCAGAATGTAAAATCGCCCTGGAATGTTTTTGTGCCAATGCGATGCGTCAGCATATCACGAATCGTTACCGAAGCGGTGGTAATACTGTCATACAATCTGTAATCCGGAAAATATCGCGTGATCTTGTCGTTCAGGTTAAGCCGTTTCTGCGTTTCGAGGTTAGCCAGTATGGTGCCTGTGAACAGCTTGCTGTTACTGGCTATCATGAACAACGTGTTTGCATCAACGGGAGTGCCATCCGTGATGGCTGTCTGCCCATAGCCTTTCATCAACACGGGTTTCCCGTCTTTCACGATCACGATGGCAAGACCGGAGATATCCCAGTCCTTCATCCCGCGCCGGATATATTGGTCAAGACTGTCTGTGATGAATGCCGGTTGTTGTGAATAGCCAAATACGGAAGTAACAATGGCCAGGAGTAACAGTTTGTAACGCATCAGTGGATGTTTGTAGATAAATTATTCGCTGCTCAGGAAAATTACATGGAGCATTTTGATCCCTTTTTCATTCCCATAAGCAAAGGTGATACTGAATTCCTCATTGTCATAAGTGTACCATGGGATCACACCCATCTGTTCGAAACTGAGCCCGGTATTTTTTTGAATGGTTTCAATATCGTCAGCCAGGTTGATGGACTTGCCATCCAGGCTGAGCGGACCTTTGAATAATGTCTTCGGGTTCGTTTCAAAAGAACGCTTTCCTTTTTGCAAATGGAAATCGATCTTGTGCAGCTCATTGGTAACCGTATCGATGACGGCGGCAAAGCCATGCTGATCGTAGATGTAGAGGCGTGTGGGATTGCCGTCTTCCGACAACACGCGGGATGGGGCTCCAAGGATATCGCGTAGCGCGGCGGAGCCGGTATTTTTGTCAATCGGCTTGCCATTGATCAGGATCTTTTTCGCTGCAGGCTGCAGGTCAGTTGTCTGGGCAGTCAAGGTGCCGGATAACAACAGGCAAAATAAAAAGTGGGTAACACGCATTACGATCCGTCTTATCACTGTGTGAGCAATCTGTGTCAAGAGTCTATATTACAAACCTGTCTATCATGCGCTGAATCTGAATATACAGGTGGCTGCTATGCGGGAAATCGAAGTGAGTTCGCCTATAGTTTGATATCACGCGCCATAATTTTGGCGACTTTCCCTTTGTTCGAAATTATGAGGAAAGAATTTTCTTTTTTTTTTCGCTCCACCAACCTTTTGAGTGCCAACTTATTCCCCTCTATAATTTTCGTTCGTATTTCGGATGGTTTCATGTTAAGCATATTCTTTGATTTTTTGCCATTGCTGGATATTATATACCTGATCTGGCTCCCCAAATCTGCCTTCCGCAATCAGTTCTTGATTCGTTTCGGAATTGTCAAAAAACAGCCAATAGTCGACGATGTTTTTATACAAGTTATGAAAGTTTTTGACGCCGCGAGTATAACGCCTTAGAACGGTCTCTTCCGGAATGTTATGGCCGCCTTCTAAGACTCGCTGTCTAACCCGTTCGAAGGCCAAACTTGGACTGTCGAGCCAAAGAAACACCAGGTATACTGTGTATCCTTGAATTTTTGCTTTCCGACAAAGACTTGCAAAACTTTTAGTGGACAATGTGGTTTCAAATGCAAAGTCGACCTGTTGATTTATCAATTCGTCGAGTCGTTCAAGCATTATCCTACCTGCATTCAACGATACTTTTTCTGGTTGAAAAGGTGACAACCCTCTAGCTATTTCATCTGCATTCACAAATTCTCGCACGTTCAGAAGGTCCGGGAGAACAGTAAATGAGGCAGTGGTTTTACCCGCTCAGTTACACCCTGCTATAATGAATAAGTTTGGCAATTTTCATCAAAAATAAGGAAAATTCAAAGGTCCTTTCAATAGGTAGGGTTGCTGCTGTTCCAGCTAATATGGTTACTTGAACTCGCCAAACACTTCCCGGAGCGTATCGGCAATTTCACCTAAGGTACAGTTGTTTTCCACGGCCTCCACTACCGCCGGCATCAGGTTTTCACCGCTCACAGCGCGGTCATTCAATTCCTGCAGGCACTGGTCAACTTTCGCATGGTTCCTGCTTTGGCGGAGCTGTTGCAATTTCTCCACCTGAAGGGCCTGTATGCTGTCATCCACGCGCAGGATCGGGATAGGGGTCTCCTCGCCAACCTGGAATTTATTTACACCTACGATGATCCGTTCGTTGCTCTCCACCGCCAATTGATGCTTATACGCGCTCCGCGCAATTTCATCCTGGATAAATTGTTGTTCGATTGCCGCCACGCTGCCACCCATCGCATCGATCTTTTGGATCAACTGCCAGGCGGCGGCCTCAACCTCATTCGTGAGAGATTCCACATAGTAAGACCCGGCCAGCGGATCTACCGTGTCGGGTGCACCGCTTTCGTACGCCACGATCTGTTGTGTACGCAAGGCGATCCGGGCAGCCTCCTCTGTCGGCAGGCTGAGCGCTTCATCAAATCCGTTTGTGTGCAGTGATTGAGTGCCACCCAGCACTGCGGCAAGCGTCTGTATCGTAACACGTGATATGTTATTCATTGGCTGCTGGGCAGTCAGGGTAGAACCACCTGTCTGAGTATGAAAGCGGAGCATCATTGCTTTCGGATCGGTGGCGCCCAGCTCTTTCATCATGCTGGCCCACATCCTCCGTGCCGCGCGAAACTTGGCCACCTCTTCAAACAGGTTGTTATGTGCATTGAAAAAGAAAGAGAGGCGTTTTCCGAAAACATTGATGTCCATGCCACGTTCCATTGCTGCCTGCACATAAGCCTTGCCATTGCTAAGCGTGAAAGCAATCTCCTGCACCGCCGTACTCCCCGCTTCGCGGATATGGTAGCCTGAAATGGAAATGGTATTCCATTTAGGTGCTTCTTTACTGCACCATTCAAAGATATCTGTGATGATGCGCATGGAGGGCTTGGGTGGATAAATGTAAGTGCCCCTGGCCGCATACTCCTTCAGGATATCATTTTGAATGGTCCCCGTTATTTTTTTCAGATCGGCACCCTGCCTCTTTGCAAGGGCGGCATAGAACGCAAGCAGGATAAACCCTGTTGCATTGATGGTCATCGACGTACTGACATCTTCCAGCTTAATACCGGCAAACAGGGTTTGCATATCCTCGATGCTGTCGATCGCAACCCCGACTTTTCCCACTTCACCGGACGCAAGCGGGTGATCACTGTCATAACCAATCTGCGTTGGCAGGTCGAAGGCAACGCTCAAACCGCTAACCCCCTGGTTCAGCAGGTAGTGATACCGCTTGTTGCTCTCTTCGGCTGTCGAGAACCCGGCGTATTGGCGCATGGTCCAGAGCTTGCCCCGGTACATGTCTGGTTGCACACCCCTGGTGAAGGGGAACTCGCCGGGCGGAGGCAGAGCAAGACCTGCCGTGTCTTCGGCCGTGTAAAGTTGTTTCACCGGTATCCCCGAGTCTGTTGAAATGGATTGCTTATCGCTCATGGGGTTGGCTTATTTCAGGATCTTTTTTGCCTCGTAGTTCAATGCTTCCAGTACGATGGTATGAAGTTCCCCTTTTTTCTGGGTCATCATGAAGTCCATCAGCCGGCGGTTCAGTTCCACACCCGCCGCCTCGGGAGTAAGCGTTGCGGCAACCTGGTTAATGATGAGCATGTTCTGCTCTTTCAGGTTTTTTACGGCTTCCCAGGCAACCGGGCTCACGTATATCTGCTGGGAGGCATTGTATTCAAATTCCTGCTTGATGCTTTCCAGCAGCAACAACTGCATTTCTTTGGCACTCATGCCGGCTACATTCACGCGGGCTACGAGGTTGGGAATGGATAATCTTTCGGAAAGCATGACCAGCCGCTCATAGGCCTGGAGTTGCAGGGGGCGCGTTGAAAAGTTCTCGCCCTGGTTCGGCGGGGGTGTTTTTCTGCGGAGGTCATTTACAATAAAAAAACAATAGAAGGCCACAAGGAGCGCCGCAACGGCAATAATCAGCGCGATCATTTCTTGATCCATAGGAAATGTAATTTTTGGTAGGAGCAAATGTAACTGAAACTACAACCTGTTCAAACTCAACCTGAACAATCCGCACCGTGCGTTGTTGGTAGTAGGTCGCCCGGCTGGGCAAAATTGATTAAATTTGCAGTATGGAAACAGCAATTTCAACACCTGTTACACTTACCGAAGGTGCAATTGAGGCAGTACGAAAATTAATGGCCGCTCCCGATTTTGATCAGTCACAGGCGCTGCGGATCGGCGTGAAGGGCGGTGGCTGTTCGGGTATGACCTATGTTCTCGGTTTCGATCAGCAGCAGGCAGACGACAATCTTTTCGAGATTAGCGGCATTCCCTGCATCATGAATAAATCACATGAGATGTACCTGTACGGCATGATCGTAGACTGGCAGGACGGACTCAATAACCGCGGCTTTACTTTTAGAAACCCCAATGCCAGCAACACCTGTGGGTGCGGGACAAGCTTCGCCGTCTAGGAGCAAACTAAAACATTCGACCGGGCAATCAGCCCGGTTTTTTTTTGCGCAAAAAAAACCTGCCCGGAGGCAGGTTTCAATGTTGTATGCTGGATTAAGCTTTCGGCGTTTCCGGCTGAGGCTCCGTAACAACCTCAGGTGTGCGGGTTGCTTTTTTCTTTCCACTGCCGAGATCCACCAGGATCGGTGCCGCAACGAAAATGGAAGAATAGATACCGGTGATCACACCGATCAACATGGCGAAGGCAAAGCCCTTGGTTACTTCACCACCTACCAGGAACAGGATAAGGATAGTGAGGAACACGGTCAGTGACGTCATGATGGTACGGCTGAGGGTTTCATTGATCGCGCGGTTGATCGTTTCACCAAGTGGTGCAGTCGGGTACAGCCGCCTGTCTTCACGGATCCGGTCAAATACGATTACCGTATCGTTCATCGAGAAACCGATTACCGTCAGGATCGCTGCAATGAAGTGCTGGTCGATCTCGAGCGGGAAGTTCACGATGTTGCGGGCAAAGGAGAATACGATCAATGTAACCAGTACGTCGTGCAACAACGCGATGATCGTACCGAGTGAATATCTCCAGTCGCGGAATCGAAGAAAGATATAAAGGAAGATCACCACGAGGGCGAAGATGGTGGCGTTCACCGCACCTTTTTTCAAATCATCGGAGATGGTAGGAAGTACCTTCTTGGAACCGATCTTACCGATGGCTGTAGAACTCTGATCTGCCGCATCAAAACGCTCATAGCTGAGTCCGGCCGGCAGGAATTTCTGCAAACCTTCATAGAGTTTTCTTTCCACGATGGAGTCAGTCACTGCCCTTGTATCAGTGATGAGGTATGGTGTGGTGATATCCAGCGTACGGTTATTGCCCACAGTCTTGATGATCGGGTTTTCACCTTCGAAAGCTTTTTCAAGTTCTGTACGGACGTTCTCGATATCATTTCCTGAAAGGGATTTGTCGAAACGTACTGTGTAGCTGCGACCTCCGTCGAATTCCACACCATAATCGAATCCATTGAAGAAGGAAGCGATACCTAAACCGAGCACCACAAACGAAATGATGTAGGCAACTTTCCTAAACTCGATGAATTTGTATTTCGCATGCTTGAAGATCCTGCGGGATACGCCCGTGAAATATTCAAGATGTTTTTTCTTGTTGGTGAAAATGTCACTGATCCAACGGCTTACGAGGATACCGCAGAACAGAGAGAGAAGGATACCGATGATCTGCGTTGTCGCAAATCCTTTCACTGGTCCGAGACCGAAGTAAAAAAGGATGATAGCGGTCAGCAGGGTGGTGATGTGTCCATCTAGTACCGGCGGCAAAGATCGGCGGTAACCTTCATTGATGGCAGCCTGGTAGCCTTTGCCCCTGGTAAGTTCTTCCTTGATCCGCTCATAGATGATTACGTTGGTATCCACGGCCATACCGATTGTAAGTACAAGACCGGCAATACCAGGTGCGGTAAGTGTGGCACCGAGACCGGCCAGTATACCAACGGTAAACAGCAGGTTCAGGATAAGAGCGATATTGGCGACCCATCCGCTGGTGTTATAATACACAAGCATCAGGACAAAGATCACAAGGAACGAGATACCAAAGGCGAGGAGACCGCCATTGATGGCTTCTGTACCCAGCGTAGGTCCAACCTGTTGCTCCTGCACAATCTTGGCGGGAGCGGGGAGCTTACCTGCTTTGAGGATCTTGGCAAGGTCCTGTGCTTCCTGTACGGTAAAGCTACCGCTGATGCTGGAGGTACCACCTTCGATAGGGTCATTCACGACTGGCGCAGAGTAGACGATGTTGTCAAGAACGATAGCGATAAAACGGTCTTTATTTTCCGTAGTCATCTTAGCCCATTCCTTGGTGGCGACGCTGTTCATGTCCATGCTGACGGCAGGCTTACCCTGGTTGAAGTCAGCGCGGGCTTCAGTGATCGCTTCACCTTCGATGCGGGCTTTATCACGGCCCAGTGTCTTGATCGCGTAGAGCGGGAGGTAGCTGGCGGGTTTATTGTTGGCTCCGCGTTCAGGGATACCATACATCCAGGTAAGTTGTGAGCGGACTGCTGCCTTCACAGAAGGCATGTTCAGGAAGCTTCTTACGAGGGCAGTATCATTGATGGATACATATCCGATAGGACCGGGATACTGAATAGCGCCGGTTCTTGGGTCCTGCTGTGGCTGAAGGAACTGGATATAACCATAGAGGTGCTTCTTGGCTTCAATCTCATCGTTGTTTGCAGAAGCGGTGGCAGGAGTCGTATCAGTGCCGAGTTTACCCAGCGTGGTATCATCCGAAAGAGAACGGGTTGTATCAGGCCTGGCAGTAGTGTCAGCCTTTGCAGTATCAACTGCAGCTTTGCCACCCATCGCAGCGAAGAAAGCAGCGTCTGCCTTGTCGATGTCCTGGCCTATTTCACCGATGTTATATACTTCCCAGAACTGGAGGTTCGCGGAAGTCTGCAAATATCGTCTTACACGTTCTTTATCCTGGATACCGGGAAGCTCAACAGAGATGATCCCGCGATCACGATCAGGGTTGATGTTGGGCTGGGCCACACCAAACTGGTCGATACGGGTGCTGAGAACGCGGTAGGTATTATCGAAGGCGTCTTTTGAAAGGCTTTCCAGGACGGAAATCACTTTGCTGTCGCTGTCGGTCAGCTTGATGCTCTCCTTGTTGGTAGCGGCAAACAGTGCGGCAAGTTTATTGGGGCCAACCAGCTTCTGATACTCATCTGCGAAAAGCGTGATGAAGTTTGCATCGCTGTTGGCTTTGCGGACATTCGCTGCCTCGAGGGCCTTCAGGAAGTTGGGGTCTTTCGAATTATTGGCCAGTGTTCTTACCAGGCCGGTCATTTCCACTTCCATGGTGACGTTCATACCACCCTGGAGATCCAGACCGAGGTTGAGTTCTTCTTCTTTGGCTTTCTGATAACTAACGGCACCGGTAATCCCATAAGTGATGGTCTCGTCTTTGGTACTGTCTTTGAGTCTCCTCAGGCGCGCATTGAAAAGGCTGTCGGCAGCTTCACCTTTTGCATCGGGAAAATTAACCTTTACAAAACTCTTGGCTCGTGCTTCCAGTTTGTTTTCATGATTGCGAACAAACCATGTGAACGAAAGCTGGTAGAGGGAGTAAATAATAAGCAGGATCGTAAAAAATCGAACCAAACCTTTCAGTTGCATAACGTTGTTGGTATTTACTTTTTTTAGTCGGACAGTCCGGAACACCCGGGTGGACAGACCTTCACAATTTTTAAAGGACGGCAAAGATAGGGTTTTACCGTATATCTCGGCAGAGGAATTGATCCCCGCCGCCGATGTATAAAGTCTTGACAATTAATGTAATAATTAAAAATCAAAACTAAAAAGTGAATGCTCGTTTATTCGAGGCGATTCCCAAAGGCAGACATGCAGAGTAAGATTCAGAGTGAGATGATGGTCAGCGTGAGGAAAATAGTGGACGGGATATTAATGTTTACCTTAACCTCAGCCTCAACCTGAACCTCAACTTCCCTACATTTGCACCGCCTTTCCTGGTCGGGGCGTTGTATTGATTTCTAAACAATTATTCAAACCTAAACCATGCAGTTATCTTCCCTGTTGCAACGTTTCAATGAACCGGAAACTTTAAAAATGGCGAAGCTCGGCCGTGAGCTGCGCGCCCAGGGCATCGATGTGATCGATCTCAGCCTTGGTGAACCAGATTTTGACACTCCCGAACACATCAAACAGGCCGCTATCAAGGCCATCAATGACAACTGGAGCCATTACACGCCTGTACCCGGCTTCCTTGATCTTCGTGAGGCAATCTGCACCAAGCTTAAGCGTGATAACAATCTAGACTATAAACCGGAAAACATCGTTGTTTCCACCGGAGCCAAGCAATCACTGGCTAATACCATCCTTGCCCTTGTGGATGAGAATGATGAGGTTATTATTCCCACGCCCTATTGGGTTACCTACAGCGAGCTGGTGAAGATCGCGCGCGGACGGGTGGTTGAAATCAAAACGGAAGCGAAGGATGGTTTCAAGATCAGCCCCGCGCAACTGGAAGCGGCGATCACGCCACATACAAACGTGTTCCTTTTCTCTTCACCCTGCAATCCGAGCGGTGCTGTTTATACCAAAGCCGAGCTCGAAGGCCTGGTGAATGTTTTCCGCAAGTATCCCAACATCACCATCATCTCTGATGAGATATATGAGTATATCAATTTTGGCGGGCGACATGAAAGTATCGCCCAGTTTGATGATATCAAAGAACGGGTAGTGATTGTGAACGGACTGAGTAAAGGCTTCGCCATGACCGGCTGGCGTCTTGGTTACAC
>JAEZAM010000010.1 GCA_023430465.1 Bacteroidota bacterium
CTTCAGCTTCGCCTTTATTTCCTGCAATTTCAGCAGGGCCTCCACAGGCGTAAGGCGGTTGATGTCAATATCGGAAAGCGTTTCGCGGATGTCGGCGAAGGTCTGTGAGTGTGCATCGAAGATGGACAACTGGAACTGGGGTCCGGACATTTGCTTCAGGCGCTCGCCGGGTTTGACCGGTTTATCGCGGCCGGGCTCGGTGTCTACATGTTTGTTTTCCAATTGGGCCAATATCTCATTCGCCCGTTTGATCAGTGATGGCGGCATCCCCGCCATACGCGCCACATGGATACCAAAACTATGTGTACTGCCACCCGCGGCTAATTTTCGGAGAAAGATGATCTTGTTGCCGACTTCTTTATTCGTGATGTGATAATTCCTTACCCTCGGAAGCTTTTCTTCCAGTTCGTTCAATTCATGATAATGCGTTGCAAAAAGCGTCTTTGGCTGGAAGGGTGAATCATGCAGATGTTCTGCAATGCTCCAGGCGATAGATATACCGTCATAAGTGGACGTCCCCCTGCCGATCTCATCCAGCAATATCAGGCTGCGGGCAGTGAGATTGTTTATGATCGAAGCCGTCTCATTCATTTCCACCATGAACGTGGATTCACCACCGCTAAGATTGTCCGATGCACCTACGCGGGTAAAGATCTTGTCCGTCAACGACAGCTTTGCATCCGTGGCAGGCACAAAAGATCCCATATGGGCCATCAGCGTTATGAGCGCCGTCTGACGCAACAATGCTGATTTACCGCTCATGTTGGGACCAGTGAGAATGATGATCTGCTGCTCTTCCTTATCGAGGGTGAGATCATTGTGAATGTAGGCATCTCCTGCTGCGAGCCGTCGCTCGATCACGGGGTGGCGGCCTTCTTTTATTACCAGCTCATCACCTTCATGAATCACCGGCTTCTTATACTGAAAGCTGATGGCATTGTTGGCAAAGCAGCACATGCAATCAAGGATAGCAAGGATGTTTCCGTTGGTCTGCACCGGCTGGAGATAGTCGAACAATTCATTGATCAACATCTCATACAACCGTACTTCCAATTGTATGATCTTATCCTCCGCGCCGGTTATTTTTTCTTCATACTCCTTTAGCTCAGCCGTGATGTAGCGTTCGGCATTGGCCAGTGTTTGTTTCCGCATCCATGCGGCCGGTACTTTTGCTTTTTGTGAATTGGTCACTTCGAGGTAATACCCAAACACATTGTTGAAACCGATCTTCAATGAGCTGATGCCGGTGACCGCCGCTTCTTTTTGCTGCAATTGTGCGAGGTATTCTTTTCCGTTGTGGGCGATGGTACGCAACTCATCCAGTTCCGCATCGATGCCCTGGCGGATGACGCCGCCTTTTACGGCGAGTACCGAGGGATTATCCATCACCTCTTTCGTGATCTTCTCACAGATATAAGGGCAGGGATTGAGTGCATCACCCAGCCTGCGCAGGTATTCACTGTTGCTCGCCAGGCAAAGTTGCTTGATCAGCTCCACCTGTTTCAGCCCTCTTGCCAGGTGCAGCACTTCGCGGGGGTTGATCTTCTTCAGCGGTATTTTTGACACGAGCCGCTCGATGTCGCCACAGGCTTTTACTGCCTGGCTGATCTTGTTGCGGAGATCCGTGTCTTTGATCAGATATTCCACCAGGTCGAGGCGCTCGTTGATCTTGTTGATCTCTTTTAGCGGGAAAACGATCCATCTCTTCAGCAACCGCGCACCCATTGGAGATACAGTGTTATCCAATACCCCCAGCAGGCTCTGCGTGCCATCAATGCCGGAAGGCAGCAACTCAAGATTGCGGATGGTGAAGCGATCCATCCAGAGAAAATCATCCCGGTCGATGCGTTGCAGCGAGGTAATGTGTTGCAGGTTCGGATGTTCGGTGTCCTTCAGGTAATGCAATATGGCTCCCGCCGCTACCAGACCGGATTTCATGGCTTCTGTTCCAAAGCCTTTCATGGAGTGGGTCTGGAAATGTTTCAGTAAAATATCCTCAGCATATACCAGGTCAAACACCCACTCATCGAGGGTATAGGTGTATAATTTCTGACCAAAATATTCCCGGAATAATTTCTGCTTGTGGCGTTGGAAGACAATCTCGGCAGGCTTGAAACTTTGGAGTAGTTTATCGGCGTACTCCCGGTCTCCCTCTGCGATGAGAAATTCTCCGGTGGAAATATCGAGGAAGGCCATACCGAAGTTACCGTTGTCCGTGTGATGCAGGCCGGCAAGGAAATTATTGCTGTGATGTTCGAGCAGTTTATCATTGACAGCAGTGCCGGGGGTGATCATTTCAGTAACACCTCTTTTCACAATACCCTTGGCTTGTTTTGGATCTTCCAGTTGATCGCATATAGCTACGCGGTGACCTGCCTTTACCAGCTTGTGCAGATAGGTGTCTAGTGCGTGATAGGGAAAACCGGCCAGGTCGAGCGAGGCGGCAGCGCCATTGTTTCGTTTGGTGAGGGTGATCCCGAGGACCTGTGAAGCAACCACGGCATCCTGGCCAAATGTCTCGTAAAAATCCCCGACACGGAACAGTAATACGGCATCCGGGTACTTCTGCTTGATCGCCTTGTGCTGCTGCATCATGGGCGTCTCTTCTGTTTTGCTCTTAGCCATTTATTGCCTCGCTCTTGTGATAGCGACAAAAATAAGGAAGTGTTTATGTAAGTCAGGCTTTTCCTGCATCATGAGGGAAAATAAACCAAATGGTAAAACTTTGTCTGTCCCTTTGCCTGTTTTTTTCCCTGTCCCTTTCCGCCCAGGACACAGTGAAGATCAGCTCGAAAATGAGTAATGCGACCGTCTATTTCGGGTATGGAGCCGAACTGACACATCATGCGCGCGCCCGCGTCACCTCCGCCACCCGGACGATTGTTATCAGTAATCTGAGTACCACCGTCGATATCAACAGCCTGCAGATCAGTTGCCCGGAAGATGTGGCCCTGCTCTCGCATAAATTCTCCGTGTATTATCCACCCGCGGCAGAGGGCGTTGGTTCCACTGCTGCTGATGCCCTGCGTGATTCGATGGCCATCCTGAACCGTGAATACGCAAGGCTGGAAAACCAGATAGGTATTGAACAGGAAAAATTGACCAAGACGGGCAATCTTATCGAAACAACTATCAGTACAAGTGGTAATAAAACGATTACCAGTGCAGAGGTGTTGCGCCTGGTGGAGCACTACAACCAACGCATACAGGAATCGAAGACAAATATCTTCAATCACAAGCAGGCACTTGCAAAGCTTACGCATACCATCAACAGCCTCCAGGAACGAATCATCAAACTCAATCCCCCAAGGCCAGTTGCCCCAAAGCCATACGGGCAACTGGTACTGCAAGTGATCTGCCGGAATGCAGGTGAGATACCGCTCGCCCTGTCTTACTATACCAGCAATGCCGGCTGGACACCTGTGTATGATATCCGGGTCAATTCAAAAACCAACATTGTGAAACTGGTCTATAAAGCTTCATTGACACAAACCACCGGCATAGACTGGCAACAGGCAAAACTGACGCTAAGCACAGGCACACCAAATTTTGGCGTGTCGGCTCCCGTGCTCACTCCCTGGTCGCTGCAATTGTATGTGCCGGGTATCTATACCGACATGCAGCGCCGGGCTGAGATCGGTAACCGCAGCCGAAATGCCATACAATCAATGAATGATGACAAGGCACTGAGCGAGGTAGTGGTGACCGGCTACACAAATGGTTTGGAGGTGAAACGCGTGCAAAATGAAATTGATCCCAGTACGCTGCAGCAGTTCACGACACTCACAGAAGGGCAGTTGAATACAAATTTTGAAATTGATCTTCCCTATGACATTGAATCCGATGGGCAGTTGCACAGCGTGACGATACGCAATGAAGAGATCAAATGTTTCCTGAAAAATTATGCAGTGCCGCGGATCGACCGGGATGCTTACCTGCTCGCAGAAGTCGGAGACTGGCAAAACCTCGATCTGTTGCCGGGTGATGCAAACATCATTATGGATGACACCTATATCGGCAAATCGGTTATCGATCCGAATACGACAGCCGATACGCTCAATCTTTCGCTAGGCAGGGACAAACGCGTTGCCGTAAAACGCTCCCTCGTGAAAGAAGCTACCAGCCTCAAGACATCGGGTTCTACCTCACGCAATGTGTTTACCTACGAGATCATCGTAAAAAACAACAAGCTCACAGATGTAAGCCTGTTGCTTAAAGATCAGTTTCCGCTTAGCACAATCAAAGAAGTGGAGGTAAAACTTGAGGAAGATGGCGGGGCCAGTGTAAATGTTGAGACGGGTGTGCTGACCTGGAAGGTTGACCTGAAACCCGGAGAGAGTAAGAAATATCGCTTTAGTTATAGCGTAAAATACCCCAAGGATAAAAAAATAATCAACCTGAAATAAAGGAATGGCGGCGGAATCAGCGGGAATGCGATGGTAATTTTTTATATTGTTTGACCTTACTATGAGACAGTTCCTGCTATCCGCCGCTTTTATGCTGGCTTTCGCTGCTGCCTGGTGCCAGCCGCTGACATCTTCCAACCTCCCGATCATTGTGATCAACACCGGCGGTCAGCCGATACCGGATGATCCGAAGATAATGGCCGACATGGGGATCATTTTCAATGGAGATGGTGTGCGCAATAATGCGACTGACCCTTTCAACCACTATAATGGGAAAATAGGTATCGAAGTTCGGGGGCAATCGTCTCAGATGTTCCCCATGAAATCATACGGGGTTGAGTTATGGGACAACGATGGTGAATCTACCGACCAGTCACTGTTTGGGATGCCGGCTGAAAGCGACTGGGTGCTGTACGCACCTTACAATGAAAAAACGCTGCAGCATAATTTCCTGGCCTATACACTCAGCAGGTCAATGGGGCATTGGGCGGCCAACTGCCGCTACGTGGAGCTGGTGCTGAATGGGGAGTACCGGGGCATTTATGTATTTATGGAAAAAATCAAAAGAAATGCCGGTCGCGTGAATGTTCCCAAGATAAGTTCATCAGCTATCTCAGGTGATGAATTGACAGGCGGCTACATATTCAGCATCGATAAAGATGCAGATGGCTGGTATTCTTCTTATCCACCAAATCCCGGTAGTGGCGCGACCATCCGCTTTGGGCATGTTTATCCGAAATTGTCCGCGCTGGTGCCTGAGCAAAAAGCTTATCTGAAGGCCTACGTGGATAGTTTCGAAAACGCACTCAGTGGCACCGCATTCCAGGATCCGGTCAATGGCTGGCGGCGATACGCTGACGAGGCCTCGTTCCAGGATTATTTCCTGCTGAATGAATTGAGCCGGAATGTAGATGGTCTTCGTATCAGTACATATTTCCATAAAAATAAACGGAGCAAAGGCGGAAAGATCCTAGCGGGGCCGGCATGGGATTATGACCTTGCTTTCAGGAATGCAGATTATTGTGACGGCAGTAAGGTGACAGGCTGGGCCTGGCAGTTCAATGATGTTTGCGGGAATGATTTCTGGCAGGTCCCGTTCTGGTGGGGGAGACTGATGAGTGACACAGCCTTTCGGTCAGGACTCCGCTGCCGGTGGGAAGGCTTGCGAAAAGGATTGCTTGATCTTCCATCGCTTTACCGCACAATCGACTCCGTGTCCAACCTCACATCGGAAGCGAGGTCAAGACATTTTGCCAAATGGCCCGTGCTGGGTCAGTACATCTGGCCCAACCCACAGCCCATCGCCACTACCTATGCGGGCGAGATTGCTACCCTGAAAAACTGGCTGGAGCAGCGGATCAACTGGCTTGATGCAAACCTTCCTGCAGAAGGAGCGTGTGCCGGACCTGTACCTCCTGGTGAATCGTTGGTGGTGACGCTGCTGAAAAATCCATCTGAAGCTGATGCCATTATCAGGTTGCAGACATCTGCAGCGGCGATAGTGCGTTTGCATGTATTTGACAATACCGGCAAACTGCTATATGCCAGCAGGCTCTCGCTCACTGCAGGAGCGAATAACGCTACGATCCCCTCTGCGAATTGGAGCAGCGGTGTGTACATCGTTAAGGTGATCACGGGCAGAGGGAAGGTGATCGCTACCAAACTCGTCCGGCAATTCTGATCTATCTTCGCGCGATGCGCAAATTAAGTATGGCAGAGCTGGGCCGGAAGACGGTAGAGGAGTTCCGCCAGTCACCTAAAGTACCGGTGATCGTTGTGCTGGAAAATATTCGCAGCGCCTATAATGTAGGGAGCGTTTTCCGGACAGCCGATGCATTTCTCATCGAAGCAATTTATATCATTGGCTATTCAGCCCGGCCACCGCACAAAGAAATTAAGAAGACAGCACTGGGTGCAGAAGACACAGTAGCCTGGAAACATTTTTCCACCACAGCGGAAGCCATTGATTCTCTCCGGCGGGAGGGCTATGAAGTTTTTGCAGTGGAGCAGACGCAGGACAGCCTGCAACTTCAACAACTCGATCCCGCACCGGGTACGCGACTGGCATTGATCTTTGGTAATGAGGTAAATGGCGTGGAGCAATCAACCATTGGCCTCTGTGATGGAGCCATCGAGATACCACAGATGGGGATGAAACATTCGCTCAACATTGCCACCGCCGCAGGTGTTGTACTCTGGGAAGTTGTGCGAAAGCAACTGGATCGATTCCGCATCCCTTCACAACCATCATGAACCGAACCCGGAAAGGGTTAATTTTGCGCCATGCCAACTGTTCGGAACTACCTGAGCCTCATCAAATTTTCCCATACCATTTTTGCCATGCCGTTTGCGTTGATCGGCTTTTGTCTTGCGGCTTATCCACAGATCGCGGGCTGGTTTGGCAGACCAGAAGAAGCTGCCGCTCGCGTCGATGACAAACCACTCTGGTTATTATTTCTTTTGGTTGTGGGCTGTATGATATTTGCCCGCAGTGCCGCAATGGCTTTCAACCGATACCTGGACCGGAGTTTTGATCAGCAGAATCCGCGGACCGCTATACGCGAGATACCCGCTGGGATACTGAAAGCAAACAGTGTGTTGCTCTTTACCATCGTCAACTGTATTCTTTTCGTTACCTGTACTTTTTTTATAAACTCCTTATGCTTCTACCTTTCACCGGTAGCACTGGCTGTTGTACTTGGTTATAGTTATACAAAGCGATTTACACCTTTGTGCCATCTCGTTCTCGGCCTCGGTTTGTCACTGGCACCTATCGGGGCTTACCTCGCCGTTACCGGCGCCTTTCATTGGTTGCCTATCCTGTTTTCACTGGCTGTCATTTTTTGGGTAAGTGGTTTTGATATCATCTATGCGCTGCAGGATGAAGAGTTTGATCGCAGCCAGCAATTATATTCAATACCGGCAGCGCTTGGAAAAGTCCGGGCTTTGCGCGTGTCTGAGCTGCTGCATCTCCTGAGTGCAGCGAGTGTAGTGATTGCAGGAGTGTATGGTGAGTTTGGCTGGTTATACTGGCTCGGCGTGCTGGTGTTTGGTGGCATGCTGATCTATCAGCACTCGATTGTAAAGCCAACAGACCTGCGGCGGGTAAACCTGGCCTTTATGACCGCAAATGGAATTGCTTCCGTTGTGTTTGCGGTGTTCGTGATCGGTGACCTGTTTTTCTTTCATCACCAGCAATTGCTGGCAGCATAAACCCACTATGGCAAGGATACTGGCAATAGATTATGGAGGAAGGCGCACGGGCATTGCCGTCACAGATCCTTTCCAGATCATCGCAACGGGACTGACGACAGTTGAGTCGAAGCAACTGCTGCCGTTTCTGAAAGATTATTTTTCAAAAGAGCAGGTTGAATTGATCATCATCGGTGAGCCGAAGAACTGGGACGATACGGATACACATGCCACTCCGTTGGTGGAGAAATGCATCAAAGATCTCGAGAAAAATTTTCCAGGTATGCCTATACGTCGCGTTGACGAACGCTATACATCTAAAATGGCAAAGGATGCCATGCTGGAAATGGGATTGAAGAAAGCGCAGCGCCGCAACAAGGCGCTGGTGGATGAGATTGCCGCCACCATTATGTTGCAGGAATATATGCGGGCGAACAGTTGAGTTATTTTTCCCCAAACATCATTTTATAGTCCACTTTGATTTTCCCTTTGCTGATGTCAGTGAGTTTTCCTTTCATCAGTTTTCTTTTTAACGGTGAAATATGGTCGATGAAGAGTTTGCCTTCCAGGTGATCGTATTCGTGAAGAATGACGCGGGCGGACAGACCGTTGAATGTTTTTGTATGTGAGGCAAAATTCTCATCCTGGTATTCCAGTGTCACCGATTCATGGCGGGATATATCTTCCCGGATCTTCGGTATGCTCAGGCAGCCTTCATTGTACGACCATTCATTTCCATCAAGGGCAACCACATGAGCGTTGATGAAAACAGATTTAACACCTGGTGCATCCGGGAACTCATCTTCTTCTTCGCCTTCCATATTTTCAAACATCTGCGCAGTATCCACTACAAAAAGGCGAATGTCGCGATTGATCTGTGGTGCGGCGAGACCCACACCATTGCTGCCATACATGGTCTCCCACATATCGCTGATCAGTTTTTCCAGGCCCGGATAATCTTTATCGATGTCCCTGGCCACCTTCCTAAGAACCGGGTGTCCATATGCTACGATAGGTAGAATCATAAGCCTGCAAAGATAGGCCAAATAGGAGTGCGGAGAGCGGGATAGCTGGGTGCTGGGGACTGGGGACTGGATGCTGGATACTGGATACTGGATGCTGGATGCTGGATGCGGGACACTTCACAAAAGGACGCGCCTTGGATACAATGGGGAAAAAGAATACGGCATAACATGCGCGGCC
>JAEZAM010000057.1 GCA_023430465.1 Bacteroidota bacterium
GTGCGGAGTGTGGAGTGTGGAGTGTGCTTAGCGTACTTTGTATTTCCCTTTGCTCCCGAAGCTTCGTTCCGATCCCTCGGAATTAGCGTGAAATCATTCCTGAGAGAGCGACCCAACCTCAACCTCAACCTCAGCCTCAACCTAAATTACGGGAAGAGGGTATATAAATTCAAGATGAAAAGCTCTATTTTGCCTGCAAATAAACCACATGAAACTATTGTTTTTGTTATTGCTCTCCGCTCCTGTGTTTCTGCAGGCGCAGGATTCAACAGATTATTTCCTGAAGAACCGTTGTAAGGTAGCGGTGGATGGCAGCGGGGAGGCGTTGGGTGTGAAAGTGAATTACAGTTCGCCCTGTCTGTGGACAAAGGAGACAGGCACACAGCCTGACATGATCCGGGTGTTCAAGCATGATACGGGAAATGGTGTGATCGTGAGCAACCTGATCGTGCGGGACCTGGGGGTAGTGTTGCAGCAATCGGACATGGATGAATTCTTTTCGGAGTCGACGCTTGAGCAGATGGCCGGGCAGATCGGCAGTCTGATCACCGCGAAGGTGCTCCAGATCGATGGCCGTCCCTGTGGCGAGGTGAAGCTGACGACGCAGGCAGAGGGTTCGCCGAAGTTGTACCATGCCTTTTATTATTTTATTGTGGGTGATAAGATGATCGTGAAGTCGTATTCGGTGACGGCGGCAAATTCGGCCCGGACGGAGGAGTTGTTCAATGTGTACCAGGGCATGTTTGCGAAGCTGGCGGATACGGTAAAGTTTGAGTAAGGAGGGGTAGGAAAAACGATTATGGGAGTTGATTCCTACAACCCAACCCGCGTGCGGGAGAAATGGTTACTATTTAAAATAAAAAAGGCACTAACAAAGTGCCTTTTTTCATCTCTTGTGGGAGTTGACCCTGTCGGCCCTCAGCTTTTAAGGCAGATTCCGCCGCAGCGGATATACTCCTAATTGAATCAAACAAAAAAGCCCCAACTTTCGTCGGGGCCATTGCCAGTATTGTGGGAGTTGACGGGCTCGAGCCGCCGACCCTCCGCTTGTAAGGCAGATTCCGCCGCGGCGGATAAACTCCTAATTCAATCAAACAAAAAAGCCCCAACTTTCGTCAGGGCCATTGCTAGTATTGTGGGAGTTGACGGGCTCGAACCGCCGACCCTCTGCTTGTAAGGCAGATGCTCTGAACCAACTGAGCTAAACTCCCTTTTTTCGATGGGAGTGCAAAGATAAGGGGACAGAGATTTTCGCCAAATTTTTTTTCAATTTATTCAGGACATGTAAGAAGGTGCTTTTTTTAAAGCTTTTTTCAGTGAGTGATTGCGCGCCGGTTTCCCCTGACGCGTGGGAATCAACTCCCACACCAGGCTTCAAACGTTTTATATATTGAAAAACAAGATTGTTTGCAGATTAAAAATATATTGCGGACACATTTTAAAATAACCTGAACATAATAGAGGAAGGGTTACAAGAATAAGGATTAAAGCGAACCTGTTTGACAGAGCAACGGAAAAAAGTTACGACATGGTCAACGGCTAGGTGCAGAACAGGAAACAGCCAAGACTTGAAGTGCTTTTTGACATTGCAAAAATACTGGGAGTTAAACCACAAGATTTAATAAAGGATAAGAAATGACAAGCACAATTCAGCGAGCCGAACTGCAAAACAAAATATGGAAGATAGCCAACGATGTTCGTGGCTCAGTGGATGGATGGGATTTTAAACAGTTTGTCCTGGGTACGCTGTTCTATCGCTTTATCAGTGAAAATTTCACCAATTACATTGAAGGCGGGGACGATAGCATAGACTATGCAAACTATCCCGACAAAGAAATTACACCCGAAATAAAAGACGATGCGATAAAAACAAAAGGTTACTTCATATATCCAAGTCAACTTTTTGTAACTGTTGCCAAAACTGCCAATACCAACCCTAACTTAAACACCGATCTAAAAGCGATTTTTGACGCTATTGAAAGTTCTGCAAACGGTTACCCTTCTGAACCAGATATTAAAGGTCTGTTTGCTGACTTTGATACCACCAGCACTCGCCTTGGCAATACCGTCGAAGCCAAAAACAGCCGTTTAGCAGCCGTTTTGAAAGGAGTAGAAGAACTTAATTTTGGCAATTTTGAAGACAACCAAATTGACCTTTTTGGTGATGCTTATGAATTCCTGATTTCCAATTATGCAGCCAACGCAGGAAAATCGGGAGGTGAGTTCTTTACACCTCAGCACGTTTCAAAGCTCATTGCCCAACTGGCCATGCACAAGCAGGAAAAAGTAAACAAGATATATGACCCCGCAGCAGGCTCCGGTTCATTATTGTTACAAGCCAAAAAACATTTCGACAGCCATATTATCGAAGAAGGTTTTTATGGGCAGGAAGTGAACCATACCACTTACAACCTTGCCCGTATGAACATGTTTTTGCACAACATCAACTACGACAAGTTTAATATTGCCCTTGGCAATACACTCATTGACCCTCACTATGGTGATGAAAAACCATTTGATGCCATCGTTTCCAATCCTCCTTACTCCATAAAATGGATTGGCGACGATGACCCAACGCTCATTAATGATGACCGCTTTGCTCCTGCCGGTGTGCTGGCTCCTAAATCAAAAGCAGATTTTGCCTTTGTACTTCATGCACTAAGTTACCTGTCAGGTAAAGGAAGGGCCGCTATTGTATGTTTTCCTGGTATCTTTTACCGTGGTGGTGCAGAGCAGAAAATCAGGAAATATTTGGTGGATAACAACTTTGTTGAAACCGTTATCTCCCTTGCACCCAACTTATTTTATGGAACATCAATTGCCGTGAACATATTGGTGCTTGCTAAAAATAAAACCGAGAATAAAACCCAATTCATTAATGCCACGGGGGAAAACTTCTTCAAAAAAGTGACCAATAACAATGTGCTTGAACCCAATCACATTGACAGGATAATGGAGATGTTTGATAGTAAAGTTGATGTAGAGCATGTCGCTAAGTCTGTTGACAACTCTAAGATTGCCGAAAACGCTTACAACCTTTCCGTGAGTTCCTATGTGGAGGCCAAAGACATGCGCGAGCAGGTGGACATAACACAGTTAAACGCAGAAATTTCAAGAACAGTAGAGAAAATAAATTCCTTGCGTACAAGCATTGATGAAATAATCAAAGAAATTGAAGGATGAGCTATTTAAATAAATTATTAAATGGAGTTGAGGTGGAGTGGAAAATGTTGGGGGAAATCAGTGAAATTTACGGTGGTCTTACCGGAAAGAGTAAGGCCGATTTCGAAAATGGAAATGCAAAATATGTTTCATACAAAAATATATTTGGCAACATTGAAGTTGATTTTGAGAAACTAGAAAGTGTAAAAGTTTCTTCAAATGAAAACCAATACAAGGTAAAATATGGAGATGTCTTGTTTACTGGTTCCTCAGAAACACCCGATGAAGCAGGCATGTCTTCTGCCGTTACAACCAACTTTGAAGGTAGCGCCTACTTGAACAGTTTTTCTTTTGGCTTGCGTTTTAATGATGACATAGAGCTTTTGCCGGAGTTCTCTAAATACTTATTTCGCAGCCATTTTATGCGTCTCGAAATATCAAAAACCGCAAGTGGAGTAACTCGCTATAATGTTTCAAAAGTTAGATTTAAAAAACTCTTTATCCCCATTCCACCCCTCTACGTCCAAAAAGAAATTGTTCGTATTCTCGACAAATTCACAGAGCTTACAGCAGAGCTTACAGCAGAGCTTACAGCAGAGCTTACAGCGAGAAAAAAGCAGTATAGTTATTACCGGGAAAGTTTGTTGAGTTTTGAAGGGAAAGATGTGGAGTGGAAAACGTTGGGGCAGGTTGGAGAGTTAATTAGAGGCAGTGGATTACCTAAATCAGATTTTACAGAAAGAGGAGTTCCTGCAATTCATTATGGTCAAATTTACACTTATTACAAAACTTTTACATCAGAAACCAAATCTTTTGTTTCTGCTAAAACGGCAGAAAGGTTACGCAAAGTAAATCATGGCGATGTTGTAATAACAAATACCAGTGAGAATTTAGAAGATGTTGGAAAGGCGTTAGTTTATTTAGGGAAGGAACAAGCAGTTACAGGTGGACATGCGAGTATTTTTAAACCATCAAAAAAAGTTACAGGCAAGTACTTTGCTTATTTTACACAAACAGAAGGATTTGCTAGTCAGAAAAGAAAACTAGCAAAAGGAACAAAAGTTATTGATGTCTCAGCTTCTGACATGGCTAAAATAAAAATCCCAATTCCGCCAATCGAAGAGCAAAACCGCATTGTTGCCATTCTCGATAAATTTGATATCCTTACCAATTCAATAAGCGAAGGCTTGCCAAAGGAAATTGAATTGAGGAAGAGGCAGTATGAGTATTACCGGGATAAATTGCTGGCGTTTCCATTGTCTGAATTATGATTTTTAGGATTTTAAGATGAAAGGATTAATTATAGAAAGGAAGAGTAAATCCTAAAATCAAAAAATCCTATCCATCCTAATTCAGACAATAGGATTGAAGATGAAAAGATTAATGATAGAACGGAAGAGTAAATCCTAAAATCAAATAATCCTACCCATCCTAATTCAGACGTCTGAATTATGATTTTTAGGATTTTAAGATGGAAGGATTAATAAAAGAAGGACCAAGAATAGAAGGATTATGAAACACGAGACTAACACAAAAAATAATTGGTCGTGCCATGATCCCGAAAACAACCATTACGGGCAAAATAAATCCTAAAATCAAATAATCCTACCCATCCTAATTCAGACATTAAGATGAAAGGATTAATAATAGAAAGGTAGAGTAAATCCTAGAATCAAATAATCCTATCCATCCTAATTTAGATTGCTTATGAAACACCAGGAACTAACACATAAAATAATTGGTTGCGCCATGAAAGTGCATAGCACACTAGGCAACGGGTTCCAGGAAGTCATTTATCAACGGGCACTGGCGATTGAAATGGAAAGGCAGGGTTTGAGTTTTAAAAGAGAAATGGAAATGACCATTTTGTATGAAGGAATTGATATAGGAACAAGGCGTGTTGACTTTTTTGTAGAAGATTTTGTGATGGTGGAACTAAAAGCATTGATTAAATTAGAAGACGTGCATTTAGCCCAGGCAATGAATTATTGTCAGGCTTATAATTTACCAATTGGTTTGCTGATAAATTTTGGTTCAAAAAGCCTGGAATTTAAACGAGTGTACAACCTCAACCATCCTGAAAACAAAGATTACAGGCAAAATAAATCTTAAAATCAAATAACCCTATCCATCCTAATTCAGACAAATAATCCAGACGAATGTCACAGTATAAAACCATAGCAGAATCAAACAATTTTATTGTACTTGATGAATTCAACAAGTATAATGAAGTGAATGAAGCACCTGCTGTTTATCAAACAGAGGCGGCATTGGAAAATGAATTTATTCAGGACCTGGTCAATCAGGGCTATGAAAATCCCATAAATCTAAACACACTTGAAGCGATGCTGGCGAATGCAAGAGTGCAATTGCAATCGCTCAACGATGTAAAATTTTCTGATGGAGAGTGGGCTCGTTTTGTGGAAGAGTTCCTGGACAAACCTAGCGATAACCTGGTGGAAAAAACCAGGAAAATACAGGACAACTATATCTACGATTTTGTTTTCGACGATGGACATATTAAAAACATCTCCTTAGTAGATAAAAAGAATATTGCACGTAATAAAGTGCAGGTCATTAAACAATTTGAACAAAAAGGCACACATGCCAATCGGTATGATGTTACCATACTAGTGAATGGCTTACCCCTGGTGCAAGTTGAACTTAAAAAACGAGGAGTTGCAATCCGGGAGGCTTTCTACCAGGTGCATCGATACTCCAAAGAAAGTTTTAATAGCAGTAATTCCCTCTTCAGATACATACAGTTATTTGTCATATCAAATGGTACGAACAGCCGTTACTTTGCCAACACGGTAAAACGAGATAAAAACAGCTTTGACTTTACCATGAACTGGGCAAAGGCTGATAACACATTAATCAAAGACCTGAAAGACTTTACGGCAACATTTTTCCAGAAACATACTTTATTGAATGTATTGCTTACTTATTCTGTTTTTGACACGAGCGATACACTGCTGGTGATGCGACCTTACCAGATTGCTGCAACGGAACGCATGTTATGGAAAATAAAAAGTTCCTACGAAGCAAAGAAATGGTCAACAACGGACGCTGGTGGATATGTTTGGCACACCACAGGTTCAGGTAAAACGCTTACCAGCTTCAAAGCAGCGCGACTAGCTACCCAATTGGACTTTATTGATAAAGTATTCTTCGTGGTTGACCGTAAAGACCTGGATTATCAAACCATGAAAGAATATCAGCGATTTTCTCCTGATAGCGTAAACGGCTCAGATAGTACATCGGGTTTAAAAAGAAATATTGAAAAGGAGGATAATAAGATTATTGTAACAACGATACAAAAGCTAAATAACCTCATGAAAAGTGAGGGTGATTTAGCCATATACCAAAAGCAGGTAGTGTTTATTTTTGATGAATGTCACCGTTCTCAGTTTGGCGAAGCCCAAAAGAACCTGAATAAGAAGTTTAAAAAGTTTTACCAGTTTGGCTTTACGGGGACGCCCATCTTCCCACAGAACGCATTAGGTGCGGAAACTACAGCAAGTGTTTTCGGCCGGGAATTACACTCTTATGTAATTACAGATGCTATTCGTGACGAAAAAGTGCTGAAATTCAAAGTTGACTATAATGATGTTCGACCCCAGTTTAAGAGCATAGAAACTGAAATCGACGAAAAGAAATTAAGTGCAGCAGAAAACAAAAAAGCTTTGCTGCATCCAGAACGCATCAAAGAAGTATCTCAATACATTTTACAGAATTTCAGAATAAAAACACACAGAAATCAAGGTAGTAACAAAGGCTTCAATGCCATGTTTGCCGTAAGCAGTGTTGCTGCAGCCAAATGTTTTTATGACGAGTTAAAAAACTTGCAAAAAGAGAGCGACAAGCCTTTAAAGATCGCTACAATTTTTTCTTTTGCAGCAAATGAAGAACAAGGTGCAATTGGAGAAATAGTGGACGAGACTTTTGAGCCCTCAGCAATGGATGTTACAGCCAAAGAGTTTTTAACCAAAGCTATCAATGATTATAACGCCCTGTTCAAAACCAGTTATGGTGTCGACAGCATTGAGTTTCAAAATTATTATCGTGACCTTGCGAAACGGGTAAAAAATAAAGAGGTTGACCTGATTATTGTCGTTGGAATGTTCCTCACGGGCTTTGATGCTCCTACACTCAATACGTTGTTTGTTGATAAGAATCTTCGTTATCATGGGTTGATTCAAGCCTTTTCGCGAACAAATAGAATTTATGATGCCACAAAGACCTTTGGAAATATTGTCACGTTCAGAGATTTGGAACAAGCAACAATTGATGCAATTACGCTTTTCGGAGATAGCAATACCAAGAATGTAGTTCTTGAAAAGAGTTATAAAGAATATTTAGAAGGATTTACGGACATCGCAACAGGCGAAGCACGGAGAGGGTATGTGGAAGTAGTGAAAGAATTAAATGAAAAATTTCCCAACCCTGACGAAATCGTGAAAGAGAAAGACAAAAAGGAATTTGCCAAACTATTCGGCGAGTATTTGAGAGTAGAAAACATACTCCAGAACTATGATGAGTTCAGTCATCTCAAAGCACTTCAGGAGATAGACATCAATAATCCGGAAGCAGTTGAGGAATTTAAAAAAGCTCATTTTCTAACAGATGAGGACATTGCAGCAATGCAAAAGATTGAATTGCTCAAGGAAAGAACAGTTCAGGATTACCGTTCCACATATAATGATATACGTGACTGGTTAAGACGTGAAAAAAGTGGGAAAGAAGCAGAAGAATCCACAATCGACTGGGATGATGTAGTGTTTGAAGTTGACTTACTCAAATCGCAGGAGATAAACCTTGATTATATACTCGAATTAATTTTTGAGAACAACAAAAAGACAAAAGACAAAGCTACTTTAATCGAGGAAATACGCAGGGTTATTCGTGCCAGTGTAGGGAATAGAGCAAAAGAGAGTCTGGTAGTTGATTTCATTAATGAAACTGACCTTGACACTCTTCAAGACAAAGCAAATGTCATTGATTCATTCTTTGCATATGCCCAAAGCAAGCAGAAAGTGGAGGCAACAGAATTAATTGCGGAAGAAAATTTAAACGAAGAAGCGGCAAAAAGATATATATCAGCTTCTTTAAAACGTGAATTTGCAAGTGAAAATGGAACAGAATTGAATGCTCTTTTACCGAAAATGAGTCCTTTGAATCCCCAATATTTGGCTAAAAAGCAGAGTGTATTTCAAAAGCTGACCCAGTTTATAGAGAAATTTAAGGGTGTTGGTGGCCATTTATGAGTAAAGGCACGGTAGGTAAACCGGATAACTGCATTCTGCATTCATATAGGAGAACGATGATGTGTGAGAATTGGCACTTCTTAGTATTGTCTGACGACATTAAAGTTGTCTGGACAAAGAAAAGTAAAAATAGCATACTGATTCACCAACCCTACTTTGTTTAGCCAAAAGCATGGCTTTGCTAAAAAAATGCTTGTCCTACGACTCTCCTAGACCCAGAAAATTGAAATTCATTTAGTTATGGGCTCAAAACCTCTGCCTTGCGGCAGAGGGTCCAAAAAAACTTCTCCCCCTCCCTGTGTAATCCCCCTCCCCCCTGCATCATCAACCAGACTATGGGTATACTTATATCGTATTCTGAAAAGCAAGGACATTATTGCTATTGTAACAATTGCCATTGACCATAAACCTAAACCTCTACTTATGCGAACATGTTTCATCCTCTTATGCTGTTTCCTTTTCAGCAAACCTCACGCACAAACCGTTCATGCTGTTTACCAGGTCAGACAAAAAATGGCCAGTACTGCAGCAGGAGTGATCGATCCGTCAGTGTATCTTACCCACGCAGGTCACCTGTACAGATCTGGCGGGCAGTATATCTACTTCCAGCGGCCGCTTTACCTTACCGAGCATCCCACGGATAAGAGCGTCGTTCAACGTGATAATAACGCGACTGTCTTTCCCCTCTTCACAGACTCTTTGCAACACCTGCGTTATAACAACACCGATTCGCTGATCTCGCGAAGCAGATCTGATGTGTCGCATGGTACCAGTGAATATGTCGTCAGAAGCTTTGAAACCGGCGCGCACAAGTGGCAGGTATTTCAGGAAAAAAAGGATGTCAATGGGATGCAATGCCAGTTGGCAAAATATATAGACCCGAGTGGGCGCGAATTATGGGAAGCCTGGTTTACCCCTTCCGTGGAAATGCAGTTCGGACCATCATGGATTCGGGATATACCAGGACTGGTGGTTGAAGCCCACGACAAACAAAGCGGTGAGCTCTTTACATTGCAAAGCCTGGAAACAGACGTCGAAATAGCTCAAACGGTATTCTGGCCAGAGGAATTCAGCACAGCGAAATTCATTCGCATGAAGCCGCTCCTTAAAAATTGAGTGCCTGGCTGATCCAAATGTCTGCCAGAAAAGTAACCCGGCACCACAAATGCATCTGCCACAGCGGTGCCGGTTTATTTCATTTTGCCGTGTGAACTGACAACGCAGCTTTCGATCCGTACAGGAAATACTACCCATCAAAATATTCCCTATTTTACCCCCAATGAAACTATTCCCCCTGCTCCTCGCCTCCTTGATCTGCTTCACCGCTGCCGGTCAAAGATCCTATACCATCGACGTCAACACCGCTGCTGAATTCCGGCTCGTTGAACAACGCGCCAAGCCCCTGCCTGCCGGTGCGGGGGCTGACTCATCACTGGCCGGCTCTGCCTTCCTGACGCGGCTCGTCATCGATACACTCAACAAGTCCGAACTGCGGCAACACGATGAAGACCTGCGCGTCGAGATCCTGGATGACAATGGCAACGTTTCTGAGATCCGCCACGTGCGGCCGGTCAACGAGGGCACGGATTTTATCAGCAGCAACAACCCACTGCCGTTAAATTGCTCCTGCCGCTTTAATAAAGACACCCTTACCATTTCCCTCAACACCCCGCCGGATGGATCATCCAGGCTCGAACTCGTGGTTACCGGTAAAAACAGTTTCGCACGATACACCGATCAGGATTGGGGCACTAAATACCTTGCGCAGCCCGGCGCAACACCAGCCGACTCCATCGCCGTTCCGGCCATCATCCGGACGCTGCGACTCAATCGCCGGCCAGGTGCAGGACAGGAACTTTACGCACGGCTATCGATTATCACGAAACCATTCTATGAAGTGGCGGGAGAATACTATTTCCCGAAGGGATACTTACAGAAACGCGTGCGTATGGATTTGCTTCTGAGGTGTGGCGGAGTTTCACGCGGAGGCGCAAAGGTGAACTAAGTTAGTATGGCGTGAGAAAAGAGGTTAAGGCTGAGTGGCATAGTTTCACGCGGAGGCGCAAAGGTGAACTAAGTTAGTATGGCGTGAGAAAAGTTGTTTAGGTTGGAAACCTTTGCGTTCTTGTTAAGGTATCATGTAATAGCTAGGCTTTGCGTATTTGCGTGAAATAGTTATCCCACTATTTCCTCCACCGTTGCGCCGATGCCTCTTTCGGTGATCGCATCGCACATCGGCTTGAGCGTTTCATATGAACCTTTCTTCACCGCGCATTTGCCTTTATAATGGATCAGGTATGAACATTGTTCAGCCTGCTCATGTGTATGCTTGCAAACCTCCACGAGTGTCTCGATCACCCACTCGAATGTATTCACATCATCATTCCATACAATAAGGCTGCATCCCTCATCTTCCAGGGTGAGGACATCCACTTCTTCCTTGAATTCGGTTTTGTTATTTCCCTGCATGCTGAACATTCAACAACTAATTTCTGCAAAATTAATCAAAATCGGGAGGTCTGGTAACGGAAAAACACGGTGCTGCACGGGAGATTGGATTTGTTCACTATCGGATGTACGGCACGCAACGTGCGGAGATTGAGCAAAGTATGCAAAACGAGTACTCATTCCTTGTCGTCGGCCTTCCCGTCTTAGTCTTGCCTGGAACACTAAATAAGTGCCTTCAACTTTTCCCGAAATTCGGCCCCGGGGATCATCACCGCTCCCATACTTTCGAGGTATTCAGTATGCACCTGGCAATCGATCAGCTCTATACTTTCGCGCTGTAGTTGATGTACATATTTGGCAAAAGCATACCGGGAGGCATTGCTCTTCCTGCTGAACATACTTTCTCCGAAAAACACTTTGCCCAGCCGTATGCCATAGAGTCCGCCGATGAGCTCACCATTTTCCCAAACCTCTCCGCTGTGTGCGTAGCCAAGTTTGTGCAGATGGATATAAGCATCGATCATTTCCTGAGTGATCCATGTCCCATCCTGCCCACTGCGTGAAATGGTACTGCAGGCTTTGATGACCTCGGGAAATGCTGTGTTCATGGTAAATTCAAATGCATTTCGGTTGAGCAACGGCCTGAGCGACTTACTCAACTTTAGTGAAGAAGGGAATAACACGCACCGGGGGTCCGGGCTCCACCAAAGGATATCTTCCCCTTCATACCACGGAAAGATCCCATTACGGTAAGCAAGAAGCAATCGTTCGGGTGAAAGATCACCGCCCATGGCCAGCAATCCATCAGGTTCGGCGAGATGAGCCGGCGGAAACTGATAGGTATGATCGAGAACAAATAACAAGTCGCGAAAATAACAAAGATCATTAAAGCTATTACTTTGTCCTTTGCTCGCGTGGCCCCAAAGGTTCGGGGTTTGCGTGAAACCGTGAAACCCTCAAAACCGCGTCCCCAAATAATGCGGCAGCATCTTCCGCCAGGTCTCCCAGTCATGCGGCCATTCGGGTCCCCAGATATCGAGTTCATACCAGATCCCTTTATCGTATAACTGACGGGCAAATCTGCCGCTTGCATCGGGGTCCTCATGCGCACCACTGCCCGACAGGATGTGGATGTGCTTGCTGCGGCGGATCTGCTGAAGCACATTATGATCATTCAGATTGCCCATGTAATGCGCAGGACTATTGAAATAAACATTCTCATCATAGTGCCCCTTCGTATACTCCATCAGATTATATACACCACTCATCGCTATCACGCCATTGATGAGATCAGGCCGCTTCAGGAAGAGATTCATGGAATGCAGCGCGCCAAAGGACGCACCGCAGGTAATGATCGGTGTTTCCTGGCTGCTGGTATTGCGGATAAAAGGGATCACCTCGTTATATACATAATTGTTCCACTGCTGGTGACGGGTTGATTTATGCCAGGGATCAACGTGATTGTTCATCCAGCTTTCATTGTTGATGCTGTCGATCGAATACACTTTTACCTTGCCGCTTTCGATGAAGGGCGCCAGGGTATCCAGCAGCTGGAAACGCTCATACTCAAGGTAGTCGGCTGCAGCGGTGGGCACCAGGAGCAGGGCAAATCCATAGTCGCCATACACGGCAATGGGCATTTCTTTTTCCAGGGAGGGGCTGTACCAACTGGTGATATTTCTCTTCATCCGTCTAATTTAAGGCTAAACGGGATCGAAAATGCGATTTGGGAAAGCCTTGTCAGGGTAAATACTTAAATTGGTATAATTTTTTCAATGTTGCACCTTAGACGAGATAAAGGGCTTGACTATTATCAAAAAAAGCCGGAGCAGGTTTCGGATTTGCTTTCAGGTACATTTACTTTGTTTTCAGTAAAAATACCAGGCACCATTTTCCTGCCCACCGGCACGAACCTTTTGTCTCGCCCAGTAAACCAAAAACCTTTTCCATAGTTGCTGTATGGCTCCAGCTACGCAGGTGGCTCCGACTGTGCAGTTATCAGAACGGAAATTCAAATTTCGAAAGATTTTTGTACAACAACCAACCAACTCACATGCAGAAACAGATCAGGATAATTGTGGTCGACGATCACAAAGCTATCCGTGACTCGTGGAATCTTTTGTTGGGCAGCGATGCCCGGTTCGATATTGTTGCCCTTTGTAAAAGTGGCGATGAAGCGATCACCAGGGCATCGGAACTAATGCCCGATGTGATGCTGATGGACATCAACATGTCCCCCGTCAATGGCTTCGAAGCCACGGTACGCATCATGGAAGAATCGCCTTCTGTAAAGATCATCGGCGTGTCAGCCAACAATCACTCCCGCTATGCCGACCGCATGCTCGAACTGGGCGCAAAAGGATTTGTGACAAAAAGCTCCCCATTTACAGAACTCAAGACCGCAATCGTAAAAGTCCACTCCGGAGAAGACTACGTCTGCGACGAGATTCGAAATGACAGCAGTCAAAGGGAAAGATAGTATTGAAGTGTGGAGTGCGGAGTGTGGAGTGCGGAGTGTGGAAGTGTAACTGCCTTTGGTTTTGCGTTTTGAGTTTTGGGTTTTAGATTTTGAGTTTGCCCCCGCAGGTTCGGCGTTTGCATGAAACCGAAATACGGTATTTTTGCCGACTTATGGAATTGAGTAAGAATTTTGAACATCAACCTGCTGAAGCGAAATGGTACCAGCGCTGGCTGGATAAGCAATACTTCAAAAGTGTCCCTGACGACCGCGAGCCCTACACCGTAGTCATTCCCCCGCCGAACGTTACCGGTGTGCTCCACATGGGCCACTGCCTCAATAATACCATCCAGGATATTCTTGTCCGCCGCGCGCGGCTGCAGGGCAAGAATGCCTGCTGGGTCCCCGGCACCGACCACGCCTCCATCGCCACCGAAGCCAAAGTTGTGCAAATGCTCCGTGAGCGAGGTATCACAAAATCTTCCCTTACCCGCGATGAATTTCTCGGCTATGCCTGGGAATGGAAAGAAAAATATGGCGGGATCATCCTGCAGCAACTGAAGAAACTTGGCTGCAGTCTCGACTGGGACCGCACCAGCTTCACCATGGATCCCGATTACTACCAATCTGTGATCTCCGTCTTCATCGACCTTTATAACAAAGGCTATATCTACCGCGGGAAACGAATGATCAACTGGGACGTTCGAGCAAAAACTGCGCTGAGCGATGAAGAGGTTATCCGCAAGGAAACAAAACAACAACTCTATTTCCTTAAATACTTCATTGCAGGAAATGATGACGCGGTGCCCACCGACGAATTCATCACCATTGCCACCGTCCGTCCTGAAACGATCATGGGTGACACCGCCATTTGCGTTCACCCCGATGACGAACGATACAGGCACCTGCATGGGAAATTTGCGATCGTTCCGTTGATCAATCGCCGTATTCCCATCATTACCGACGACTATGTTACCATGGAGTTCGGGACCGGTGCTCTTAAGGTGACCCCGGCACATGATATGAACGATTACCAGCTTGGTGAAAAACACAAACTGGAAGTGATCGATATCCTGAATGAAGACGGCACGCTTAACCAGGACGCACAGATCTTTGTTGGCGAGGACCGTTTTGCTGCAAGGAAAAGCATCGTTAAAGAACTGGAAGCAACCGGTCACCTGCTCAAACAGGAAGAATACACCAGCGAAGTTGGCTACTCAGAGCGAACCGACGCTGTTGTTGAGCCACGCCTCAGCCTGCAATGGTGGGTGGATATGAAAAAAATATCCGGACCAGCACTCACTGCTGTGACGGAAGATGAGATAAAATTTTACCCGGCAAAATTCAAGAACCTCTATCGCCATTGGATGGAGAACATCAAAGACTGGTGTATCAGCCGGCAGTTGTGGTGGGGTCATCGCATACCTGCCTGGTATGACCAGGAAGGGCGATTCGTTGTTGCTGCCACCGAAGCGGAGGCTGTCGCTGCTTTTGAAAAACAACATGGCGTTGCCAACGCAACCTTGCAGCAGGATGAAGACTGCCTCGACACCTGGTTCTCGAGCTGGCTTTGGCCGTTTGAAGTGTTCAAAGGCTACAGCAATCCCGGTAACGCAGATGTCCGGTACTACTACCCCACAAACACACTTGTTACTGCACCGGAGATCATCTTTTTCTGGGTGGCGCGAATGATCATGGCTGGCTATGAATACCAGGGAAAGAAACCATTCAACGAGGTTTATTTTACTGGCATCGTGCGCGATAAGCAGGGCAGAAAAATGAGTAAGAGCCTTGGTAATTCGCCGGACCTGCTTGAACTTATCGATAAGTTTGGCGCTGACGCCTGCCGCTTCGGTATTTTGATCTCCTCTCCTGCAGGTAATGATCTCCTCTGGGATGAAAGCTCCAATGAACAGGGCCGGAATTTCAACAACAAGATCTGGAATGCACTGAAGCTGGTGCGTATGTGGGAAGCAAGGCAATCAGAAAACGCCGGGCAGGCTGACGATGCTCATTTTGCGATCGACTGGTTCGAGAGCCGCCTCGGCGAAGTGCGCAGCCTCCTTGATGAACAGTTCCGTGACTTCAGGTTGAGCGAGGCTTTGAAAACCGTCTACTCACTTATCTGGGACGATTTCTGCAGTTGGTATCTGGAATGGGTGAAGCCCGGTTTTGAGCAACCGATAGCAGCATTTGTATATGAAAAGACTGTGTCGTTTTTCGAACAACTGATGCAGTTGCTTCATCCGTTCATGCCGTTCATCACCGAAGAGATCTTTCACCAGCTCCGGAATCAAAGCTCGGACCTGACCATCAGCACATACCCGGTAAACCCGGTCGCAGATGAGCGCACCCTGAAAAAAGGTGCCTTGTTGAAAGAAGTGATCACCGGGATCCGTGATGCGCGTAACAAAGCAATGCTGAAACCTAAAGATGTGATTGGTGTAGACATACTCTCGGCCAATGAGGATATGTATAAAGGTATCAGTGGTATCCTCGCCCGGCAGGTAAATGCGGACAGGATCGCGATGACCAAAGACACTGTAGCGAATACGATAACCGTGGTGGCAGGCAATGATAAATTTTTCATCACCACCAATACTGCCCTCGATCCGAAAGCCCAGGTGGAACAACTGGAAAAGGACCTGGCTTACTATGAGGGCTTCCTGGAGTCAGTGAATAAGAAACTCGCAAACGAACGGTTTGTACAAAACGCCAATGCAACCGTGGTGGAAAATGAACGTAAGAAAAAAGCAGATGCCGAGGCGCGGATAAAAACGATCCGGGAAAGTCTTGAGTCCATTCAATAATTACCATGAGGAAATATTTCGCAGGTGCGCTTATCATACTGTTTCTCGTAATCGGGTTCAGTATCGAAACCCTTAGCGGTGTCGACAACATCGACTACCGCATCCTGCGTTATATTGAAAAAACAAGAACGGACGAACGCAGCACATTTTTTCGTTTTGTATCGGATATCAATAACCCGCTGTGCATTGCGGTGATTCTTGTATTGCTGGTTTCACGATGGATAAAGAAAGAGAAAGAATATTATTATAAAGCGTTCTTTGTGGCGCAGAGTATCATCTTCAGCCAGGCGATCACGTTTTCGTTCAAAGCGCTGTACGGACGCCTGCGGCCCCAGCTCTACGATCCCACATTCATATCCGTCATATCGGCAACGAACAAATCATTTCCATCCGGCCATACATCAGAAGCTGTGGCTACGGCGCTTGCGGTGAGCATGGTGGTGCCGAAATGGTGGGTGAGGTTACTGGCCTTCAGTTGGGCCGCCCTTATCGCTTACTCACGAATGTACCTCGGTGTTCACTATCCTTCCGATGTGCTGGGCGGAGCTATCGTGGGCATCTCGGGTGTATGGATCACCGTGGCACTACGCAAATGGATCCGCAAACGAAACAAGAAAAGCCAGCCCCCTATCCCTAACGCGGAATGATGCTGACTGGCAGTATGAATTCAAACACGGTTACGCCCTGTTGACCGCTGCCCAAATCGCGGTCTGCGAGGTATGACCAGCGGAAACCGAAACTCAGCTCGTATTGATTCCACCATTTTGTATCCACAAACAACTCAGCTCCGGTTGACTGCTGGTTACGGTACACTTTCCTGTCTGAACCAAATATGCGCGTGAAATCATAGAATGCATTCAAGCGCACCCGCTGGAAATAAAGGATATTCCCGAAACCCCAATCAGGATAAATGAGGGGAAAATGATAGTTGTTGCGGACGCCCCAGAGTCTCACAGAATTGAAGGCATTGTAACCTCGTGAATAAGGAAATCTGCTGGCAAAGCGAATATCCGCCAGGCCTGTTTCCTGCCAGTTGGCATTGATTACAAGATTGTGTGTCTTCAGTAACCCTGGGAAATAAACCGTTCCGCTTGCGAGTAGCTGCCTGCTTTTCAAATCGGTGATGGCATGCCGGTATTGCAATCCAAGTGCGTAGCCCAATCTCGGGTAAATATGCTGTGGAGCCATCTCCACCTGCTCGCTCCAGGTTATAAAGTGATGCAGGTAATTGAAACTGCCACCTACTGCCGAATCTTTAAAAAGACCGCGGTTAAACTCCTGCGTGTTATAAAAATTGGAGCCGACATTGAGGTTTCGGTAGGTCTGGTTGCGTACCCAGGATAATGGGATACTAAATCCAACGCGCGTATCGAGCTGATCAAACTCACGGACAGAATTGTTGATGATGCCGAGCCTGCTAAATGTGTATTGTGATCCGGCACTCAGGTAAGGAAAAAGACCACCATAGACAAAACTCACACCCGCAGCATGCGTTTTCTCATTTTCATTGTAGAGATAGTAAAGTTGCGTCTCGAATGTGTTCAGGATGTTCTGACCATAGATCGAGAAACTGAATTCGGGATCCTCATAGTATGGTCGCCAGCTATGAATGTTGATCAGCCTGGTTGATTTTTTATAGGATGTCACATCAAATGACCGTGAATACGTCCGCCCGTGGAGCAGTGGACTGACTGTTTTCTCCAAAGCAACCGGGAACATAGCATTCAACTGCTCCACCTCCGCGGCAGGCACCGGCGACCAGGTGACAGCATCCAGCGATTGTTGATGAAGTTGATATCCTTCCGCAGTAAATACTGACCAGCTCAGTTTTCCCGCCCCTGCGTTCACAAAATAGTTTCCCAATGGTGAACCATCCATGCGATAGATGCTGCGGTCCTGCAGCCGGATGTAATGAAGTTGATCCCTGCCTCCATAGCTTGCAGTGAAATAAACCTTACCCTGGTATACCGATGGGAAGCCAACTACATTGAACGAAGGGGGCGTAAGCCTGGTGGTGCTGCCGGTGGCAATGTTTGCCAGAGCAAGCGCCATGCGGCCATTCTCCAGCCTTACCGCAGTGACCAGGGAATCTTCATCGATAAATTTTGGATCTGTAAACAGATTGATATCCCCGGAACTGATCGTTGCCTTCACCGACCCATCTGCTGCATCAAGAATGTGCAATTCAGATTTACCAGAAGGAGCTATGTGCACCGCCGCAACCCTATTTCCCGAAGGGGATATGTCAGGCGTGAAATATCTTGTCCTGTGCCGAAGCGTTCGTTGTCTTCTGGTGTCAGTGTCCAGCACTTTGATTACGCTATAGTCCCTCCAGCGCCAGCGTGGATGCGTTTCATAAGCAGCGTACACGATCTTGCCGTTGCGATAGCTGAACTGGTCGCTGGCCGCAATGTCCCGCACCCGTAACCAGTTTACTTTTCCATCGCGGAGCAATACAAAAGATGGCCGCCTGTCATAAGCAGACTGCAGAAACACCGTCCCTTCATCTGTGGCATAGGGAAACATTGAATTGGTAACTACCCGTGTATTTGCCGGAAACACTGCTGTGGAAGACGATTCATTGGAGGCTTCCTGGCTGGCCAGTTGCCTGTAATATTCGAATGCCTGCCGGCGAAATTCATCATACGAAATACCGGCGTGCTTTTTTATGGCGTGTTGAAATGGATAAAACAATCCCTCGAACGCCGAAGCATCGCGGGTGACCTTGCCCCAGAATCCTGCACCATATTTTTCATAACCATAATTCACCAGCAGGTATCCCAGTTGATAATGGCCGGGAACATAATCTTTCAACGAGCCGTTGCGAAGCTTCATCCATGAGTAATTCTTACCGGCCTTCCAGAGTGCAGGGTAAGCATTCAGGAAAAGCGGCAGGCGTCCCCTGCCCTGTTGCGACAAAACGGTTTCGTTGTACACCGCATCACCTTCAAAGAACCAGTCGGGGATGCTCACATTGGTGGCGAGGGCATAGCCTTCCTGTCCGAACAATGTGCCTATCAGTTTACTGATACCATTGTTGAAGTGATTGTATTGTTGTACGTGACGGTATTCATGCACTGCCAGTTGATCGGCCCAGGGAATGGCGCCCAATTCGAAATTATTAACCTGCGGTGTGAGATAAAATTCTGAGCGGAAGGGACCGAGCCCGACATAGCCATTGGCGATCGTTGTCTGATCCTGCAGGACAATGTCTATCTTCTTGAGCTTATTGCCGAGTGCGACCGGGGAGAGTGCTGCCTGTGCATGCACGATGTTGGCCACACGCTGCGCCTGGCTGTCAAGCCCCGCTGCGAAAATGATCCGGGCAGAATCGGTATTAATCTGCTTCCATTGAACGGATGGCGGCGTGCCGCCGAATCGTTGGGCGTTGAGGAAAAGAGGCAGACACAATAGCAGTAGAAATGTAATTCTCATATGATAACTGAAAACTTAAAACTTAAAACTGAAAACTGAAAACTCAAAACTTAAACTGAAAACTGAAAACTCAAGGCTGAAACTGAGAACCAACCGTTTGAACATTCAACGTTTTAGTGCGACCGAATTTTCAAGTTTATAGCCGCGAGTTTTGAACTTAAGTTCATGGTTTTGCGTTTTAAGTTTTCAGTTTTGCGTTTTGAGTTTTTTATTTTGAATTTGACTCCTTGTAGATCTTCACCACTCTGTTATCTCCTTCCTTCACATAGCCCCGATACATCCCCTCAGTACAAAACGGCATTGCGATATTACCGTATTTATCGACAGCTATCAAACCTCCATCACCGCCAAGCGCAGGTAATTGTTTCATGATCATTTCATCAGCGGCCTCCCTGAGTGAGATTTTTCCAAACTCCATCCGGTCGCTCACGGCTTTTGCGAGGACAAGCCGGATATAAAATTCGCCCCAGCCCGTACCGCTCAGTGCGGCAGTCGCATTGTTGGCATATGTACCCGCGCCAATGATCGGCGCATCACCGATGCGGCCAAATTTCTTATTGGTCATACCCCCCGTGCTGGTAGCGGCAGCAAGGTTCCCATGTCTGTCCAGGGCCACAGCGCCAACGGTTCCGTATTTATCATCATGATTGCTTTTATCCCGAAGGCCTGTTCGGCGGGCGGTGTCGATGCTCTTCAATGAGTCTCGAATTATGAGGCGCTTCCAGCCTTCATACCGTTCGGCGGTATGGAACCACGACGGATCTACGATCTCAAGACCCTGGGCTTTTGCAAACTCATCAGCTCCTTTTCCCGCCATCATCACATGCGGGCTTTTCTCCATCACTGCCCGTGCCGCGGAAATGGGATGCCGCACGGTTGTAACACCTGCCACCGAACCTGCTCGTTTATCCTTCCCGTCCATGATAGCGGCATCCAGTTCATTTTTACCATCTGCAGTGAACACTGCACCACGACCGGCATTGAAGAGCGGGTTGTCTTCCATGTATTTGACGGCGGCCTCTACCGCATCCAGGGAGGTTCCACCTGCGGCCAGTATCTTTTCACCGATCATCAACGCCGTATCCAGTGCAGCGGTGTAAGCTCTTTCTTTCTGCACGGTCATCTGCGATTTAAGGATCGTACCCGCGCCGCCATGTATCACCAGTACATACTTCGGCTTTTGGGCGAGCGACGCCAGGGAAAAGAAAAGTGAAAATGTGATGAGCAGCTTCCTCATGTTATGATTTTTGAGCAATTTACCCTGTATTTCGCCAGCGGCAGGCTTCAGCCTTTTGAAACAACCAATGTCTGGTTGGGTCGGTCTTGCCAATTACCGGGGCGGATTCATTAAATTTGTCCCTAAATTCCTGAATCTGAGGAAATTCAAAAAAATACTGTTGTGGTTTTTCCTGTCGCTGATCATGATCATCCTGGCGGCATGGATTTTCATTCAGACCCCATTCGGGCAAAACTGGCTCATCTCTAAAGTTACTTACCGCCTTTCCAAAGATCTGCAGACAAGGATCGAAATCAAACATGTTGATTTTTCATTGTTCAATAACATGCACCTGCAGGGAGTATTGGTCGAAGACCGGCAGCGTGACACACTGCTGTATGCCGGCGAAGCAAGAGTAAGGATCACTGACTGGTTTTTTTTCAAAGACAATATCGAACTGAAATATATTGGACTTACTGATGCAACCGTGCATATGCAGCGCGAAGATTCGGTGTGGAATTACCAGTTCATCCTTGACTATTTCGCTTCACCAAAATCATCCGGCAAGTCCGATAGTACAACCACACTTAACCTGAGGCAGGTGGAACTTGACAACATTGCTTTCAGGAAAACGGACAAGTGGCTGGGGCAGGATATGCTGATAAGGCTGGGCAGCCTTGACCTGGAAGCAAAGGATGTGAATTTTTCCAAAAAGATCATCAACCTGGGTTCATTAACCCTGGCAGAACCATATGTGTCATTGAAAAATTATACGCGGCTGAAGCCGGCATCGCTCCCGATCCCCGAGCAGCCCGTCAGTGTGGATTCATTGCTCAAATGGAATGCCGCCGGATGGATCATGAAGGTGGAACAACTGGATATTACAAATGGCACCTTCCGTACTGATGCCGGCAATTCGGCTCCCCTGCCAGGTTTTGACGGACAGCATATTTCATTTGAACAGATCAATGGCAGCTTTCGCAACCTGACATGGGAAAAGGATACAGTGCGTTCCGCCATTACACTTCAAACAAAAGAGCGCAGTGGTTTCGTGGTAAAAAATCTCCAGGCTGACCTGAAGATGACACCGGAAGAAATGGCGTTCAGCAAGCTGGAAATAAAAACCAACAACAGTGTCATCCGGGATTATTTCAGAATGAGCTTTGACGATTTCAGCGACATGGGTGATTTCATTCACGCTGTAAAAATGCAGGCCAATTTTGCGAACTCGGAGATAGACAGTGATGACATTGCCTATTTCGCGCCAGGCATGAGTAGCTGGAAAAAGAATATCACGGTCAATGGAAATGTACGGGGTACGGTGGATGATTTGCTGGGTACAGATCTCGTCATTACCGCCGGTAACAACACCGTGCTGAATGGGGATGTAAGCCTGACGGGTTTGCCGGATATCAACCAGACCTTTATCGATTTCAAGGCAAATGAATTCCGTACAACATACGCCGATGCTGTGACCTTTGCACCCGCGCTTGCCAGGGTGACAAAGCCAAACCTTCGAAAGATTCAATATCTCCGATTCAACGGCAGCTTTACAGGGTTCATCCGCGACTTTGTAACGTATGGTACGATACAAACCAACCTTGGCTTTGTAAAGAGTGACCTTAACATGAAACTGCCGATCGGCGCACAGCCGGTTTACTCCGGAACTATCTCAACTGATTATTTCAGGCTGGGTGATTTTCTCGGCGATACCACAATCGGTGTTGTATCACTCGAAGGCTCCGTGAAAGGAACCGGATTCGACGAACGCTATCGAAATACGGAAGTCGATGGTAAGATTCATTTTGCTGATTACAAGGGTTACCGCTACCAGAACATTGATCTCAATGGAACGCTGGTAAAAAAGAAATTCGATGGTTTTGTTGCCATTAACGACCCGGAAGTGGAATTAACACTAAATGGTCTTATCGATTTCAACAGTAAGATCCCCACCTTCAACTTCCTTGCAGATGTAAAGAAAGCAAACCTTGCCCGGCTCAAACTGATGAAGGAAGACGTGGCGTTTACCGGAAAACTGAACCTCGACTTTACGGGCGATAACATCGATAATTTTCTCGGCACCGCGTCCATCTCTGAAGCGGTGCTGACAAGGAATGGTAATCCCCTGCCTTTTGATTCACTGAAAATATCTTCTGCTTATACGGATAATGTGAAAACCATCACGGCCAGTTCAAATGAGTTCCAGGCGAGGGTGACCGGTAATTTCACCATCCGTGATCTGCCGGATGCGTTCAAGCTGTTTCTGAACAAATACTACCCGGCATATATCGCGGCGCCGCGATCAAGACCGGCGAATGAATCGCTTAGCTTCGATATCACCACCCAATATGTAGATGATTATATCCGTTTAATCGATAGCAGCCTGTCCGGTTTCAACAATGCACACATCACCGGCGATATCAATACAGGAACGAATGAGCTCAACCTGAACGCCGAGATACCCCAGTTCAAATACGGGCGTTATAATTTCGACGACGTTCGATTGACAGCGAAGGGAACCGAGGATAGCCTTTCGGTAGCAGGCGGCGCTTCCAACATCAATATCAGCGACAGCCTGAATGTACCGATCGCCTTATTTAATATCACTGCGCGAAATGACTCCTCCAAGGTCCGCATCTATACAGGTGCTAACCAGGCGATCAACCAGGCAAGCATCAATGCGGAAGTACTGACATTTGAAAACGGCGTGAGGATAGAATTTGATCAATCGAATTTCCTCGTAAATGGAAAGACCTGGACGATCGAGGAAAACGGCGAACTTGAATTCAGAAACAGCATACCCGCCAGCGGCCAGCTCGTGCTGCGTGAAAGCAACCAGGAGGTGCGCGTAAGGACCAGGCCATCTGAGACCGGCGACTGGAATGATGTATTGGTCGATCTGAAAAAGGTGAACATCGGCGATTTCGCCCCATTCTTTTTACCAAAGAACAGGCTGGAGGGACTTGTGTCGGGTAGCCTCATCGCTGAAGATCCGATCAACAATCTGTATATAAGTTCGGACAATATTGTTGGAGAAGGTATCCGCCTTGACAATGATTCGCTTGGTGATATCAAAGCAAGCATGGTATATGATAATAAAAACAAGGAATTGAAGGTAAACGGCAATACCCTCAATGAACAGAACAGCCTGGCGTTTGATGTCAACCTGTTCTTTGCGAACCCCGAGGCTGCAGCGAACAACATCATTGCACTAAAGGCAAATAATTTTCAGTTAAGTATCCTTAACCGTTTCCTGGGAACGCTGTTTACCGACATCCAGGGTTATGTTACAGGCAACTTCGATCTCAAAGGAAGATTTGATGAACTGGAAATAACGGGTAAGGGAAGACTTCGCGATGCAGGCATGAAAGTCATCTTCACCCAATGTTTTTACAAGATCCAGGATACGGATATCGAGTTGAAGCCAACCGAGATCGACCTGAACGGCATCGTGTTGACGGATCCTGTAACGGGCAACCCTGTCTACCTAACCGGAGGCATACAGCACTCGGCATTTAAAAACATGTTCTTTGACCTGTCAGTGGGCACAAGGCGGCCAAACACAACAGGAGCATCAGATAACAAGCCGATCCTGCTGCTCAATACCGGCTATAATGATAACAAACAGTTTTATGGCCGCGTACTGGGTACCGGATCATTCTCGCTGTCAGGACCTCAGTCTGACATCTTCATGAAAATAGATGCGACGGCTTCCACCACCGACAGCAGCAACATTACGCTGCCATCGAGTACCAGCCGCGAGACAGGCATTGCCGACTTCCTGGTGGAAAGAAAATATGGACAGGAAATGGTGGACAGCACCGGCGGTCGCGGTGCGGCCAATGTTACCTATGATGTGGACGTTACCGCCAATCCCATGCTGGCAGTGCGTGTAGTGCTGGATGAACTAACCGGTGACGAGATCAAAGGCAGCGGACGTGGTACACTGAATATCCACGCTGGCACAAATGAAAGCCTGACCATGCGTGGTCGCTTTGATATTGAAAAAGGGAATTATCTCTTCACGTTCCAGTCGTTCTTTCCCAAACCGTTCGAGATCGTTCCCGGCACAGAGAACTATATAAGCTGGACGGGTGATCCTCTGAATGCGAAGATCCAGTTTGAGGCCCGCTATACTGCAGAACGCGTCAGCTTTGCACCGCTCGCGAATGGCCTGTCGAATTTCGACCAGTCGTATGCCAAGCTACGTGAAGATGTATACGTAATGGCTGATCTGACTGGCGACCTCTTCAAACCTGATTTCAAATTCAGGCTGGAGTTTCCCCCGAACAGCGTTGCCAACAATGATTTCACGATTGCCTCGAATATCGACCAGATCGAGAAGAACCCGAATGAGATAAACCGCCAGGTGACGTATCTCATCGTGTTCAATAGTTTTGCACCACCCGAAAACGGACAAAGCTCTACCGGGTTTGGTACAACGATCAATGAGCTCACCTACAATACGATCTCCACGATCAGCGGATTATTTTTTAATGAAATAAACAAGAAACTGAACAGCGAGTTATCCAAGATCCTGAAGACGGATAACATCAGTATCAATTTCAGTGGGGCGGTTTATAATCGAAACCTGCTGGATCAGCAATCGAGCAACGGGTTCAGTCCGAACCAGACCAACCTCAATGTGAATGTGCCGATCTCGCTGTTCAAAGATCGATTTATTGTAACCCTGGGAAGTACGCTGGATGTGCCGTTGCAATCAACGATACAGCAGAGTGTGCAGTTCCTGCCGGATGTAACGGCAGAGTGGCTGATCAACCAGACGGGTACTATTCGGGCGAGCTTCTTTTACCGGCAGAACCTGGATTATCTTACAACGAGTACATCAGGAGCTGCACGGACCCAGCGTTCGGGTGCAAGCATTGCGTATCGGAAGGAATTTGAAAGCCTGAAGGATCTGTTCCGCACCCGAAGCCAGCGAGCGCGTGCGCGGCAGCAGAACAGGGAAGAACGGCTGAAACGGAGGGAGTAAGAACGGGATGCGGGAGGCGGGGCGCTCTCTATACCAGCGGCGACTAAGTGCCCGCTTGCCCTGACTGACATCTTATTTCAACCTCAATCTCAACCCTTGCCTCAATCTGCTCTGCTCTCGTTTTGTTGCTAATTCTCACCTCTTCTCCACTCTATCAAAATTTTGTATATTTGCAGTCTTCAATCGTACAAATCAGAATGTAATCCATAATTTCTTTCAGACGCTTAAAGGCAGGAAACCCGAGAGGGTTTTGCTTTTCCTCATCTTAATAGAAAGAAATTATGCTTCTTTTACAGAACATTTCCTATTTGCATTTAAACAAAAAGCTGCTGTTCGATGGCATAAATCTGTCGGTAAACCGGCATGATAAAATTGCATTGATAGGCAACAATGGGTCAGGAAAATCGACCCTGCTGAAAATAATAGCAGCTGAACTCCAGCCTGCAAGTGGGTACATGACCATTCAGGCGAAGCCCTATTATGTGCCGCAAATTTTCGGACAATACAACCACCTGAGCGTTGCCGAAGCATTGGGTATCGAAACAAAGCTGACTGCCCTCAGAAGTATTCTGGGCGGGTACGGAACAGAAGAAGCATACGCTTCCCTCGATGATGACTGGACGATAGAAGAGCGCTGCCTGGCTGCGCTCAGGTACTGGCAGTTAACGGAGGTGGACCTGTCTCAAAAGTTGGAAACCCTGAGCGGTGGGCAAAAAACAAAAGTATTTCTGGCCGGTATATCAATCCAGCAGCCTGAGCTTGTTCTGCTGGACGAGCCAAGTAATCATCTGGACAGTTCAGGCCGACAGCTCTTACGTAAGTTCATTGAATCTGTAAAAAGCACATTGATTGTAGTGAGCCATGACAGAGCATTGCTAAATCTTCTTGGTACCGTTTGTGAGTTGGACAAAGACGGCATTTCGGTATATGGCGGCAACTTTCAGATTTACACAGAACAAAAGGGGTTGCGAATGGCGGCACTCGCACAGGATGTTCAGAACACCGAGAAATCGCTCAGAAAAGCCAGGGAGAAACAGCGCGAGACAATGGAACGTCAACAACGACTAGACAATCGTGGCAAAGGGAAACAGGAAAAAGCAGGGATTGCAAAGATCATGATGAACACTCTACGTAATAAAGCTGAGAATAGCACCGCAAAATCAAAGGAGGTTCATGCTGAAAAGATAAGCGGTATATGGGAACAATTACATGATCTCCGTTCGGCATTACCTGATCCTGACAGGATGAGGTTTGGATTTGAGGATTCTGGTTTACACCGGGGCAAGATTCTTTTCGATGCTCAACAGATCAATGTTAGTTACACGGACCATAACTTATGGAAGAATAGCCTGACTTTTCAAATAAGAAGCGGCGAACGCATCGCTTTGAAAGGGGATAACGGCTCCGGCAAAACAACGTTGACTCAACTGATGTTAGGCAATCTCGAACCGCTTACCGGGAGCATTCATCGGGCAATCAATAAATCAGTTTATTTTGATCAGGACTATTCTTTGATTGACGATGATGTAACGGTCTATACTCAAGCCTGTCAATTCAATACATCTGCTTTACAGGAACATGAAATTAAAATCAGGCTAACCCGGTTTTTGTTTGGCAAAGAGGATTGGGATAAACCTTGCAAGGCGTTGAGTGGGGGAGAAAAAATGCGGCTATTGCTATGTTGCTTAACGATCAGTCAGCAATCCCCCGACCTGATCGTTTTAGATGAGCCTACAAATAATTTAGACCTGCAAAATGTTGAAATTCTAACAAGCGCGATCAATGGATACTATGGTACACTGCTGGTTGTATCACATGATGAAACTTTTCTGGAAGCTATAAATATTGAACGAACGATTCAGCTTTGACGTAAGTGCGAAGTGCAGGTGAATCTTCACGATCGTTGACCGAGTACCCGCCTGCCCTGCTTGAGCTCTCATCTCACCCCCAGCCGCCTCACTTAAATATCGTGTCCCAGTTTCGAGCGCTTGGTATCCAGGTATTTCTCGTTATGGGGATTTGACTTTACCTTGATCGGAATGTTTTCAACGATCTCCAATCCATAGCCGATCAGTCCAACGCGTTTTTTTGGGTTATTACTCATCAGCCTGAGTTTGCTGACATTGAGTGCGCGCAGTATCTGGGCACCCACGCCGTAGTCACGTTGATCCATACCGAAGCCCAGGTGCAGATTTGCCTCTACGGTATCCATGCCTTCTTCCTGCAGCCGATAGGCCTTCAGCTTGTTCAGCAGACCTATTCCCCTGCCCTCCTGGTTCATGTAAAGGATAACGCCTTTCCCTTCCTGCTGTACCATTTCCATGGCTTTTTGCAGTTGCTCGCCACAGTCGCAACGCAGCGACCCGAGGATATCCCCGGTAAAGCAGGAAGAGTGTACCCGGACCATCACTGGTTCATCCTTCGCCCATTCACCCTTGATCAGGGCGAGGTGTTCGTTCTGGGATGATTTTTCTTTGAAAGCAACGAGCTTGAATTCGCCGTATTTGGTGGGCATATCAACCCGTACGATCTCTTCGATCAGCGAATCGCTCTTCAGGCGATACTCGATCAGGTCTTTTATGCTGATGATCTTGAAATCAAATTTTTTGGCCACTTCCAGCAGTTCGGGGAGACGCGCCATGGTGCCGTCGTCGTTCATGATCTCCACCAGCACACCACCGTATGGCGGGGGAAAGCCGGCAAGGCGGGCAAGGTCGACGGTCGCTTCGGTGTGACCCGCGCGGCGGAGGACACCACCTTTTTTAGCCCGGAGGGGGAAAATATGGCCGGGACGGCCAAGATCCCGGACATCAACAAAGGGATCGATTAGCGCCTGGATGGTCTTTGCCCGGTCGTGGGCGCTGATACCCGTGGTGCAGCCATGCCCAAGAAGGTCTACTGAGACGGTGAACGCGGTTTCGTGGAGGGCGGTGTTGTTGCTGACCATCAGGTCCAGCCCCAGCTCGTCGCAGCGTTCCTCCGGGAGAGGAACGCAGATCAGCCCGCGGCCATGTTTGCTCATGAAGTTCACCACTTCCGGGGTGATAGTGGCAGCGGCGGCAATGAAATCGCCCTCATTTTCACGGTCTTCGTCATCCACAACGATCACAATCCTGCCATTCCTGATATCCACAATCGCCTCATCGATAGGGTCGAACATACATTTTGATTTTTACAAAGGTAGAACATTTCCAGGGCGGGAAAAGTTTAGCACCGGGGCAGCGGGGATATACAAAAATGTGTCCATATAAAAGCCTAGTAGACAATGATAATTTGTTAATATTTGGCTACATTTATTTTTGAATTATTCCCTTTCTTTGCACCCAATCACGTAAACTAAACTAATATGCTAAAGAGAATTTTGTTCTTTATTGCGGTTCTATTGGTAGCCGGCTCGGTTTCCGGGCAGGTGACCACGAGCAGTATGAGTGGAACTGTAAGGCGCGGTACAGGAGCGACGGATGTGCTGGCAGGCGCCACCATCACTGCGGTGCATCAACCATCGGGCACGCAATACTCGGCGATCTCCCAGACCAGCGGTCGTTTTTCCATCCCTAATATGCGCGTCGGCGGCCCCTATCATGTAGAGGTATCTTTTGTGGGATTTGAAACACAAAAATTCGACGATGTCACCCTTCGCCTCGCCGAGGATTATGTCCTGAACGTTCAACTGTCTGAAGCAGGTACTACGCTGGCCGCAGTAGCGGTTACAGCAGGTAGAAGGAACCCGATCCTGAACTCTGGCCGGACAGGTGCCGTAACCAATCTCGGCCGCCGCGACATTGAACGACTTCCTTCCGTTACACGTAATATCAATGATCTCACCAGGGCTACCCCTCAGGCAAATGGTGCCGCTGTAGCGGGTGGTAACTACCGTCAGAACAACTTCACAATTGACGGCTCTGATTTTAATAACAGTTTCGGTATCGGTACCAACCTGCCAGCAGGTGGCGCACCGATCTCCCTCGATGCCCTGGAAGAAATCTCCGTTAGCATCACTCCATTTGATATCCGCCAGTCTGGCTTCATCGGTAGTTCCATCAATGCGGTAACACGCGCAGGTACTAACACCTTCTCCGGTTCCGTATACCGCTACTGGAGATCAGAAAAACAACAGGGTGATAAAGTCGGCAAACAGGAATTTGTGAGACCTCCGTTCGAATTCGAACAGATCGGATTCCGTATCGGTGGACCAATCATCAAGAACAAATTGTTCTTTTTCCTGAACTACGAAACAGAGAATCAGCCTAAGCAGGTTCAGACAAACGTAGCTGCCACTGCCCTCTCCGGCCCCGGATCTTTTGGTTCAGCACCAAACATCTCCCGGCCACTGGCTTCCGAGCTCGATGAGATCAGCAATTACCTGCGTACAAACTACGGATACGAAACCGGTCCTTATGACAATTACAACACCGAGATCGAAAGAACAAAGATCATGGGTCGTATCGACTGGAACATCAATAACCGCAACAGGCTCGTATTGCGGTACAGCCAGGTAGAAGGTGGTGAACCAAACCCCATCTCTACATCTACCAGCGGTTCCAACTTCAGCTTCCCTTCTGGTCTTGGTCGTGTAACCAACCAGCACATGTGGTACAAGAACTCCAACTACTTCCAGGGTGCAAACTTCTACTCTGGTGCGGTGGAGCTGACCTCACAGATCGGCAAGCGTTTCTCCAATACCTTTCGCGGTACATACACCTACCAGGATGACTCCCGTGAGTCTGACAGCCAGGTGTTCCCGCTCGTTGATATCCTGAAAGATGGCGCCGCGTTCGTAACCTTTGGTTATGAGCCATTCTCCCGCGGTAACCTCCGCCAGGTAAAAACCTACTCTGTAGTTGATAACCTTACCTGGACCGCCGGTAAGCACAACTTCCTCGTCGGTGGCCAGTTTGAAACCAGCAAAACCGTAAATGGTTTTCAGCGTTTCGCTACCAGCTACTATGTATTCAATTCATGGGAGGATTTCACCAGTGGTGCAAGCGCGATCAACTTCGCCCAGACGTATTCACTGGCTCCAAATTTTGAACAATCATTCCCCAGCTTCAAGTTTACCCAGTATTCACTCTATGGCCAGGATGAAATCGCCTTCAACAGGAAGTTCCGACTCACTGTTGGTCTGAGAGCTGACCTTCCAACTTACCCAAGTGTGGATGAAGTAAAAACACACCCCCTGGTGGAAGGACTGACCTTTGCCAATGGTGTTAAGATCAATACAGGCGTACTTCCAAAGAAACGCATCCTCTGGTCTCCACGGATTGGCTTCAACTATGATGTAAACGGCGATCGTTCTCTCCAGCTCCGTGGTGGTACAGGTATCTTTACCGGTCGTATCCCTTTTGTATGGATCGTGAGCCAGTCGACAGATGCAAACATGCTGCAGATCACAGAAGGTATCAACAACCCCGGCAACAGACCATTTAATCCAGATCCTACCGCTTACCGCCCTGCTACCGTGCCTCCTGCAGGTACTGTGATAGGTGGTACTATCAGCGCCATGGATCCAAACTTCCGCTTCCCTCAAACCTGGAAGACGAGTCTTGGTCTTGATACGCGTCTCGGTGCCGGATTCATCTTCACCCTGGAAGCGATCTACAACAAGGATCTTCAAACAGCGCTCTTCACAAACGTGAACCTGAATAACCCTGCTCCACTGAACGTAGCCGGCTATCCTGACACACGTAATATCTACGGTGCAACCAACACTACCAGGTTTGTTAACCCGCTGACATCAGCAGGTCAACCCAGCCCAACTGGTACACAGGCACTGAATGCAACCGTGATCGGCAATGGTAAAAAAGGTCACTACTTCTCTCTGAGTGCGAAGATTGAAAAACAATTCAGCAAAGGCCTCTCTGGTTTTGTAGCTTATACCAAATCATATGCAAACAACCTGTATGATGGTTCCGGTGACCAGCCTTTGAGCGCATGGCAGCTTACTACCAGCGTAAATGGTACCAATACACCAACACTGGGCTATGCAGGGTTTATCGTACCTGATCGTATCTCTGCGTCAATCAGCTACAGAAGAGAATACCTGAAACATCTCGGTACTACTATTTCCCTGTTCTATAACGGTGGCAGCGATGGCCGCTTCTCCTATGTATACGGTGCTGACTTCAACCGCGATGGGTACAACGGTAACGACCTTATCTACATTCCAAAAGACGCTTCTGAGATCACGTTTGTACCAAAAACCGTTAACGGTGTAACGTACAGCGCACAGGAACAAAGCGATCTTTTCTTCCAGTATGTAGAGCAGGATAAATACCTGAGCAAGCACAAAGGACAGTATGCCGAGCGTAACGGTGGCCGTTACCCCTGGAGAAATCAGCTTGATGCAAAACTGCTGCAGGACCTGTTTATCAATATTGGTAAAAACAGGAACACTATCCAGTTCAGCGTTGACGTATTCAACTTCGGTAACCTCCTGAACAGCAATTGGGGTAAAGTGAAGACACTGAACACGCCTTCACTGCTTGTTCCTCAGAACCAGAACAGCCTTGTACCAGGTGGCAACGTCAGACCAACGTTCCAACTGGCTACAGACAGAAATGGCCTGGTAACAAGTACCTTCCGCAACAACGTAAGTATCATTTCCACTTACTACATGCAGTTTGGTCTCCGCTACCTGTTCAACTAAGCAACTTATTTGCAACATATCAACACGTCCCGTTCCACATTGATGGATCGGGGCGTGTTGTTTTAGGGAAGTGGTGATGAGGAAAAAGCGGTGTAGCTGCGTGCTGGGAACGGCTTTCTGGAGAGGTGGCGTAAAAGGTTGTCAACCTTTTGAAGGTTGACAACTTTCGATTTTGCGTAGTTTAGACGGCATCTGAACCGTCTCGCACCCACCCTTCATCCACTTTTTTCACCAATCTCCACCCATTCCCTCTCCTGCCGTTTTTTGACTACCGCACCAGGTCTCCGATAGTTATCTTTGTTGGAATACAAAAGCAAGCCTCAATGAATCCGGACTTCAAACGAAATGATGAAACCCTGACCAACCTGCTCCGTGAACGGAACAGTAAGCTGGAAAAGATCTTTCCTGGTGGCGGTAAAAAATCCATCGATAAGCAACATGAAAAGAATAAACTTACTCCCAGGGAACGGATCGATTACCTCGTAGACCGGGACAAACCGTTTATCGAGCTGGGCGCTTTCGCGGGGTATGAAATGTATGAGGAGCAGGGTGGCTGCCCGGCGGGCGGCACAGTAGCCGGCATGGGATATGTGAGCGGCAGACAGTGTATCATCGTGGCCAACGATCAGACGGTCAAGGCCGGTGCCTGGTTTCCCATAACAGGAAAAAAGAACCTGCGACTGCAGGAGATCGCCATGGAGAACCATCTTCCAATAATTTACCTGGTAGACAGCGCCGGCGTATTCCTGCCTATGCAGGACGAGATATTTCCCGATAAAGAACATTTCGGGCGGATGTTCCGGAACAATGCCCGGATGAGTGCCATGGGTATAACCCAGATCGCTGCGGTCATGGGAGCCTGCGTAGCGGGTGGAGCATACCTGCCCATCATGAGCGATGAAACGCTGATGGTTGAAAACAACGGCTCCATTTTCCTGGCAGGCCCTTACCTCGTGAAAGCCGCGATCGGTGAAGACATAGATGCCGAAACATTGGGTGGCGCAGTGACGCACACCGAGATCTCGGGCATCGCAGATTATAAATTCAAGACCGAGCAGGAATGCATGGATCATATTAAAAATATGATGTCCATGCTGGCCGCACCGGCCAATGCGGGTTTCGACCGGATCAAGACAGAGGCACCTGCAAAACCCGCCAAAGAACTCTACGGTGTATTCCCGGGTGATGGAAAACCTTATGATATAGTTGATGTCATTGACCGGATCGTGGACGGAGATGGCAAGGGTGCGAGCTCATTTGAACAATTCAAGGAAGACTATGGCAAAACCATTGTTTGTGGCTATGCCCGCATCGAGGGCTGGGCTGTGGGCATTGTGGCCAACCAGCGAAAGATCGTCAAGAGCCGCCGCGGTGAAATGCAGATGGGCGGTGTAATCTATAACGACAGTGCCGATAAGGCTGCCCGTTTTATCATGAACTGTAACCAAAAGAAAATCCCGCTGGTCTTCCTGCAGGATGTGACAGGCTTCATGGTAGGCAGTCGCAGTGAACATGCAGGCATCATCAAGGATGGCGCAAAGCTGGTAAATGCCGTCGCCAACTCGATCGTCCCAAAGATCACCATCATCATCGGCAATTCATATGGAGCTGGCAATTATGCCATGTGCGGCAAGGCCTATGATCCAAGATTCATCTATGCCTGGCCAACAGCAAAGATCGCGGTGATGGGTGGCGAACAGGCAGCCCGCACCCTTCTCCAGATCCAGGTGGCCGCCATGAAAGCCAAAGGTCAACTGGTCAGCGCTGAAGAAGAATCTGCTTTACTGAATGATATCAAGGGAAAATATGAAAAACAAACCTCACCCTATTATGCCGCCGCCAGGCTCTGGGTGGATGATATCATAGACCCACTCGATACGCGGCGTATTATTTCCGAAGGCATTCATGCAGCGAACCATCAACCTCTAAACAATCCTTTCAGCCTGGGTGTATTCCAGGTCTGACATGTTAATATGCACGATGTTATTACCATTTACACGGATGGATCTTCCCGCGGCAATCCCGGCCCCGGTGGCTATGGCACGATCCTCATGGCCGGTCCCCACCGGAAAGAGCTTTCGCAGGGATACCGCCGTACCACCAACAACCGGATGGAGCTTATGGCCGTCATCGCCGGACTGGAAGCCCTGAAAAAAGAAGGGATGAATATCACCGTCTACTCCGACAGCCAGTATGTTGTGAAAGCAGTGGAACAGGGCTGGCTGAAAAAATGGATTGCAACGGATTTTCGCGGTGGCAAAAAAAACAGGGATCTCTGGACAAAATTCTATCATCTCTCCCGTAAGCATACCATAAAGTTTGTATGGGTGAAAGGTCATGCCGATAACCCATTGAACAACCGGTGTGATGAACTTGCCACGGCGGCCGCTGACGGAAAAAACCTGATCGTTGATCAGGGATTCGAAGAACAGCCCAAACTACTTTAGATCATGAAAAAAGACAGGGCCCTCTGCTCCTGGAGCGGCGGTAAGGATAGCTGTTATGCGCTCATGCAGGCAATAAATACCGGTAATGAACCGGCAGTGTTGCTGAATGTGCTGAACGAAGAAGGAAAGATTTCACGTTCACATGGTATACCTGCTGCCATACTGCAACAACAGGCGGCCGCGATGAGCCTTCCCATTCACATGATCAGCAGTTCCTGGGCCGAGTATGAAATAAATTTTACCTCAGCCCTGCACACATTGAAGGAACAACACCAGCTATCTGTCGCGGTATTTGGTGATATAGATCTCCAAGCCCACAGGGACTGGGAAGAAATGGTATGTGAAAAAGCAGGATTGACCGCCCTGCTTCCCCTATGGCAACAGGATCGGCGTTTGCTTGTAAATGCGATGCTCGACGGAGGTATTGAAACCATGATCGTAAGTTGCAATGAGAAGATGGGCGAACGGTTTATCGGCAGGACACTGACGAGAGACCTTGTAAATGAGCTGGAAGAACTTGGTATCGATCCCTGTGGTGAGAATGGCGAGTTTCACACTTTGGTGCTCAACTGTCCTTTATTCAAAAACAGGGTTACCGCACATGTTCGTGAAGCAACCCTGCATGATAAATATTGGTTTGGAATACTTACGTCAGGTTAACGTCAGGCAGCCTGTGGGGCGTGTTTGCTGACAAAGCGCGTGACCAGGTAGAAGGCACCGAATAAGATCGTGCTGAAAAACAGATCACCGATCATTGGGTTGAGCGAAAATCCTTTTATCAGGCCATAGTCGCGGTAAAAAGCCAGCGCATCACCATAGCATAGCATCAGGCCATCGAATGTGCGGGGACGATTCAGTCCTCCACCTCCCAGCCAGACAGACAGATTGGAGAAAAGGAAAAAGAGTACAGACCCACTGATGGTGACTCCCAGTACATTCTTCACATTGATCTTTTTCATCAGCATACCCAGGAAGGTGAGACCGGCGAACAACACATAGGTTACCCACTGACCGGCATAAAAACCTTCAATGGTTGTCAGGCCATTCATATACAATACCTGGTACAATGTATCAGAAAGCAGCATGGATAAGATTGGCAGCAGGAACGCCAGCTTCTTATCGCTGATCACTGCCCCACCGAAGATCGCCATGGCAACCTGCGGTGCAAAACCGAAAGGACGGCTATCCCACACACGGTAGAGCGACGCTGTAATAAGCAAAATAACAAAGGCCCAGATAGTAGATTTAGTCAGTCTCATGCAAATGAATTTCGATGCAAAAATAAAGTATTGAAATGAATAGCGCGGTCTATTTATTCACCGCCGGTACAGTAGCCTTGAACACTTTAGCTGCCGATGCTGCCGTAATGGTGATCTCAAGCCCCGGAAATACGATCCCTGAAGGTTGCCCCCTGCGCAGTTTGATTGCAGTAGCGGAACCAGACACGGTCACTTCACCGTCGGTAAGCAGCAGTATCTCGGCAGTGGCGGGCGTAAAGCTGGCAGATTCTCCGGCTTTCAGATCAATCAAGCCAAGCTCGAAATCGGGCGCCGGTGTGGGAAATGCAAGCACATGCCCTCGCTGCTCCCCCCGGAGAATATGGGGAATAGTAGGCTCGCAGCGTACATGCCGCAATAATTCCTCCACATTCACATGTTTGGTAGTAAGGCCACCGCGCAGCACATTATCCGAATCAGCCATGATCTCTATGTTGCGACCTTCCACATAGGCATGCGGCACACCCGCAGCCTGGTAAATGGCATCACCTGCCTTCAATCCCACGAGGTTGAACAGGTAAATGGAAAATATACCACGATCCGTTCTGCCTGGTGCCGAAAAGGTTTCATGCGCACGGGCGGCCCAGTAATCAGGATATGATTTATCCAGTTGCCCGGCATGGTAAAGGGGAAGTATACGATGAAGCAAAGGCTTCAATGTTTCATTTACCATCACCTGCTCCATCTCCATGACGTGACGGTAAATGCCCGCATAACTTTCCTGCTCGAACAGCGGTAGTAAAAAATTCAGCTCGGGAACCGACTGCAATATTTCCCGCATCAGTTCAGGTGAGCGAAACCCATGTAACAGCCAGAAATCACCCATGGCGTACATGAGCTCCGGCTTGTGATTATCGTCTTTATAGTTTCGCTGCGGCGAATCAAGTGGCGTGCCTTTGGCATTCTCTGCGGCAAAGTCGCTTATCGCTGCCTCTTTGGAAGGATGCACCTGGATGGATAGCATATCCCGCACGTCAAGCGCCTTCAACAGGTAAGGCATTTTGCCAAACTGCTGAACAACGGCCGGTCCAAGCTTTCCTGAAGGATCATCCGAAAGAAATTCCCGTAGCGGGAAGGTTTGGCCATCGCTGAATTGCAGCCTGCAATCTGCGGAAGGGTGAACACCTAACCAATATTCGGCATGAGGCCGTTTTTCATCGTTGTTTATCGCCAATAATTCCGGTATAAAATCCACACCACCCCAGTCATAATGCCTGATCGTGCCGGTCAACAAAGCTGGTTCCTTCATCCTGTTCTTTTTAATTTGGCGTAAAGATAAGTGATGGCCTCACACAATGAAATTGGCGTGATCGGTGAAAACCTCGCAGCGGCGTGGCTGGTGAAGAATGGATTTGCGATCCTGCATCGCAACTGGCGTCATCGGCATCATGAAATTGATATCATCGCGATGAGAGAAGGTAAGCTGCATTTTATCGAGGTAAAATGCCGGAATTACAGCAGGTACGGTCACCCGGAAGACAGTGTAAATAAAAAAAAGTTTCGTTACCTGAAGCGTGCCGCTGACCAATACCTGCATATGAACCCCGGCAACAAATGGATTCAGTACGATATCCTGGCAATTACCCTTTCACGCTATAAGGAAACGGAATATTTTTTTATCGAAGACGTATTCCTGTAGCCGGTTTCGCAACGGGCTTGAAGGAAAGTGCTGAAAGGTTGAGCATCATCTTCTCCACCATACGGTAAGTGGCGGGACAGTATTCTACATTTTGCTTGTGCACATGCACATAATCTTTGAGCTTTTTGGTCAGGTGGGGAAACCCCGCGCAGTCGAGCGGGCGTATCTCGTAAATACTGCATTTATTGTCGGTAAGGTTCAGGAACTGGCAGGGCTGCTTTTTATTGATCCAGTCACCGGTATTGCGCTCTTTGTTGAGCCACTGTTTTTTGAACTCATCCACAGATTGCCCAAAATGGGCAGAGATGCGGCGCAGATCGCCCGGGGTAAATGTCGGGGTCATCGTCTTGCAGCAATTGGCACAGGAAAGGCAATCAATTTCCTGCCATACCTGCTGCTCCAGCACGGACGTGACCTTATCAAAACCGCGCGGCGCCTGCTTTTCAAGTTTAGTAAGAAAGCGCCTGAGTGTGCGCTTGCCCTCCGCAGCTTTCAACCGGAATGCTTTCAGGTTGATCTTTTTTTTCTCTGCCATGCGCCGAAGATACTATTTCAGCACATTCGTGTAGCAGGACAAAAGAATTTGCAACCGCTGGCATCAATGGCTATTTTTGTTCCTAATCAAAATCCTGATGATGAAATTGCTATTCGCCATTGTTACTGCTCTTGCCCTCGCCTGGAGCTTCCAGTCCTGCTCTTCCTCTGCTGACGTAGCTGCCAGTTTTTGTGACACCGGCTGTATCCGGGATACGATCAAATTCAGTAAAGATGAACATCCCTTGAAGCCTTTTGTAAAGATCGGCCCCGCTAATTGTGTTGCCGACAGCCTCGTCTGGGGTAACAATGACATGGGCAGCCGCAAACTGGCGATGGCCTCCCTGTTTGGCTCCAGTATGAAACTCAGCAAGGATGCCATAGATTGTTATATCCGTGATACCAGCTATGCCTGGGTTGTGTTCAATAACTGTGAAACGGGCCGTGGCTTTTCTGCAAAGATCCCCTATAACACCCGGGAATCCATCTCTACAAAGACAAGTGTGCTCACGCGTTTCGACAAGAAATTTGATATTGATAAAAGCCTGGTGGCTTATTCAGACCGCGGTAACCTGTTTGTAGAAGATCCACTTACGGGTAAACAGGCAATGATGACCTTTGGCGAGCGGATCGAGATCGATTACGACAAGATCCATGAATTTATTGATTCAGTGAAAGTAACACCGACATCGATCTATGCAAAGGTGAAGATCAAAGGCCAGTGGGCGGAACGGCGGGCTACGATAGAGTTGAAATAACTCATGTGGGATATTTATAAAAAAGGATTCCGGCATTACCTGCAACTGGAAAAATCGCTTTCAGCGAATTCTGTGTCCGCCTACGTGTCAGATATCGACCGGCTCACCCAATATTTAGGTGAAGGTAAAGCGCACAAGACACCTGCATCATTAACCCTGGACGATCTCCAGGGTTTTATCAAATGGATCAATGAGCTGGGCATGACCCAGACCTCACAGGCGAGGATGATATCCGGCATCAAATCATTTTACCGTTACTGCCTGCTGGAAGATATGGTACAGGAAGATCCATCTGCCCTGCTTGCTGCGCCCAAGCTGAAGCGCAAATTACCCGACGTGCTCAGTTTTGAGGAGATAGAAAACATCATCGCCGCGATCGATCTAAGCAAACCGGAAGGTGGACGCAACAAAGCGATCCTGGAAACAATGTACAGTTGCGGCCTTCGCGTATCCGAACTGGTGAACCTCAAGCTGTCACAACTTTACCTTGATGTTGGTTTTGTTCGGGTGATCGGCAAAGGCGACAAGGAACGACTTGTTCCCATTGGCAAGGATGCCATTAAATACATCAACATCTACCGCCACGAAATACGCGTGCACATCTCCCCTGCTCCGGGCAATGAGGACATCGTATTTCTCAATAACCGCGGAAGCCGGCTTTCAAGGGTCATGATCTTTCTCATCATCAAGGAGCTGGCAAAGAAAGCAGGCATTGAGAAAAATGTATCACCCCACACCTTCCGCCATTCCTTCGCTACGCACCTGGTGGAAGGCGGTGCTGACCTGCGCGCAGTTCAGGAGATGCTGGGCCATGAAAGCATCACCACCACCGAAATCTATACCCACCTTGATCGCGAGTTCCTTCGCAAAACACTGGAGAATTTTCACCCGGCTTTCAAGACATCTAAATAACTATTGAACCACGATTTTAGTGGAGCTGCGGAGGTTCATGGCCGGTCCGGACGCCTGCAGGAAATATACGCCCGATGACAAAGTCGCCGGCAGCGATAGCTCCATCAGGTTTTTTCCGGAGTTCTGAACCGACCATTTGGCAACGACGCCACCCGAAGCTGTGAGCAATTGAAGATTATCCAGCGTTCCGGAAAAAATGATCTTTATCCTACTGCCCGCAACAGCGGGATTTGGTGAAACGATCAGGTCGTTTGCCACAGGCACTACTGCTGTTGCTTCTTTATGCAACGCACAATCTGAGACATGCATTACGCATTGTATCAAATACCGGCAGCCGCGACGAAACCCATAGCCTACTACCACAACAGGCGCGAGTTCCTTTACAGACCTGGTCATGGTGACAGCCGCAGGCAGGGCCGACCAGGCAGTGTCAACCTTAAGGTCATCGTACCCAACAGCGGTAATATTGAACGATATCTTCCCTGGCTTACCTGGTCTCGGCAGAAGAAGCCTGCCAAGACTGTCACTTACGAATACTTCCTTGCTGCCGGCCAGCGTGATCGTTGCATAAGGTACCGCCTGGCCGTCAGCATCAACCACCCCGATCGAAAATTCCGGACGCGTGGTAATAATGATCACTCCATTTATTGCCGGTGAGCCATAGATGGCTGAAGCTGCCTGATCCTTAAGTATGGTTATTCCCTGGATTGTACCCGGGCTGATGCTACGGAAAGCAGCACTGTCTGCAATTTCACCATCGATGATGTAAAGGGGACCCGCCGCACCGCGGTTACCTGTACCGCAACGGATACGCACTCCCTGCGCTCCTGCCTGCAACACAATGGTGCAGAGGAGAATGGAAAAAATAAGTTTCATGCAATCAGGTTTTGGAAAAAAGGGGCTGATAGAAACCAGCCCCGTATCAGTAACCGGCTGTTACATGATTGACTGTTAATAATACGTTTTGTGAACCTCTTTTGTTACTTTCTACCAGGACCCTTCGTCCTCTTCACCTGGGGATGCGTTATTTCCGGCCAGGAGCATGGCTGTCTCTACCAGTTTCACAAATTCAGCACGATAACCTTCCTGGTCTTTCCCTTTCGCCTTACGGGCTATCCTCAGCACCTGGTCATAAGAGGCCTGGCCCTTGTACTCTGAATTTCTCAACAACATCCCAAACTCTGCAACAGCTGAAGCAAATCTCAGGTTCTCACTCGCCTCACCACGTTTCGAATCATAATCAGGCAGGGGCTGTTCGATCATTTTGCTGACATCACCATCGGGCGCTTTATAGCGGAATTTAACCGTTAGCAGTTCATCAGTATGATTGGTTTTACTCAATGGCTGGACTCCCTTCTGATACTTGAGCGGATCAACGTTTTTGATAAATGAAGCTTTAACACCAACCGGTATTATCTCGTAGAGTGCGGTGACCGTGTGACCACTTCCCAGTTCACCGGAATCTTTCTGATCATCATTGAAATCTTCGTTATTGAGGAGGCGGTTTTCATAACCGATGAGCCGGTACGCCTGCACTTTTGCCGGATTGAACTCCACCTGTAATTTCACATCTTTGGCAATCGTAAACAGCGTACCACCGAATTCATTAACCAGTACTTTTTTGGCTTCCGTAATGCCGTCAATGTAAGCATGATTGCCATTGCCCTTATCTGCGAGCAACTGCATTTTACTGTCCTGGTAATTGCCCATGCCATAGCCGAGCACGGTCAGGAAAATGCCAGATTTTCTTTCTTCCTCGATCAGTTTTTCCATGGAAGCATTGCTGCTTTCACCAACATTGAAGTCACCATCGGTGCATAATATAACACGGTTGTTGCCCTCTTTCACAAAATTCTCCCGCGCCGCTTTATACGCAAGGCGAATCCCTGCACCACCCGCAGTAGAGCCACCGGCAGTAAGCCGGTCAATGGCCTCTTTGATCGCGATCTTGTTACTGCCCGATGTTGGTTTCAACACAAGGCCCGCTGCACCCGCATATACCACGATGGAAACGCGGTCCGATGGCCGAAGTTGGTCCACCAGCAATTTCATGCTTGCCTGGACCAGCGGTAGTTTATTCGGCTGGTTCATCGAACCCGAAACATCTATCAGGAAAACCAGGTTGGAGGATGGCAGGTTATCCACGGGTATTTTTTTGCCTTGTAAGCCGATCATCACGAGGCGATGGTCTTTATTCCACGGTGCCTGGCTGATCTCGGTATTGATTGAAAACGGATCATCGTTTTTTGGCTGGGGGTAGTTGTATGAAAAATAATTGATCATTTCTTCGATCCGCACGGCACCGGCCGGTGGCAGAGTATTGCTGTTCAGAAACCGGCGTACGTTGCTATAGGATGCCGCGTCCACATCTATGGAGAATGTAGAGAGTGGATGATCCACCGGCTTTCGAAAACCTGTCTCATTGATGGCGTCATAGCCTTCGGTATTGAAATCAACCAGAGGCATTTCATGCATCACCCGTAGTTTGCGGTCCGCCACCCTTCCCGGCGCATAAGCGACAAGAGGTGCCGACTGGTTTGAATAGCCCATGACGACGACCTCTTCCAGTTGCTGCTGTGAAGGGAGCAGCATAACATTGATTTCTTTCCTACCATTGACCTTCACTTCTTTTGCATCATAGCCTACGGAAGAAACAACAAGGATGGAGGAAGATGAGGGGGCGGTTATTTTGAATTTCCCATCACCATCCGATACAACTGCAGTGCTTGTCCCCTTCACCTGGATCGTTGCACCTGTAACAGGCTGGCTGAGGTTATCAATGATCTTACCGGACACTTCGTGACTGTTGGTCGGACGGAATGCCAGCAGTATCAGCACCACCGGCACGATCATAAAGAGTATGCGTTTCATATGCTCAGTTTTAAGAAGGATGCTATTCACATGTTGATTACACACCCATCCTCAAACTTTTCTTAACATCTTGCAGGGAAAGCAGCAGGTAAGTATTTTTAGCTAATTTTATTTCATTGTCATTTATACGACACATATCGACCAGCAAACTAACCGATGACGAACTGGTTGCCGCATACAGGGCAAACAGTGACATGCAGGCTATTGGTGAGCTGTATCAACGGTATATGGACCTCGTCTATGGCGTTTGTCTTAAATACCTGAAGGACGCGGAGACAGCCAAGGATGCCGTTATGCAGATATTTGAAGAACTGGTCACAAAATTGAAGAAACATGAAGTAGAAAATTTTCGTGCATGGCTGCACCAGGTGGCTAAGAATCACTGCCTTATGCAGCTTCGTACACCACGAAACCTGAAAACCGTAGAATTCCGCACCGAGGTTATGCAAAGTGAAGAAAACGTGCATCTTAACGGGGTGATGGAGAAGGAAGAAAACCTGGTGAAACTGGAATATTGCATAGGCACCCTCACCGGAGAGCAACAGGCCGCGATCCGGCTGTTCTACCTGGAAGGGAAATGTTATAACGAGATCGTCGCGATAACCGGGCAGGAATGGGGACAGGTCAGGAGTTTTATACAGAACGGTCGAAGGAACCTGAAGACATGTATGGATAAACAAATGAAGGAAACAAGTTCGAACATTATCTAAAAAACAAACATCGCCTGATGGCGGATGAGCAAAACATAAAGATTTATACCGGCGCAGACATTGCCCGCTATCACTCAGGTGAAATGAGCAATGCGGAGAGCCATGCCATCGAACGGGCCGCACTGGAAGATCCTTTCCTGGCCGATGCCATCGAAGGCTACCTCCATACCGAAAATCCGGAGGCGGATCTGGCTGACCTGAATGATCGCCTTGGTGAACGCGCAGCTCCCCCTGTGGTGACCATGAAACGCGGTGCTGTATACCGTCGCTGGTTGCGTGCAGCCGTGTTACTCTTCGCTGTAGCCGGCGCTGCGCTGCTCGCTTATCAAATCGGGTTTAATGAAAGAGACCGTGAAATTGCCGGTGTACCAGCCGATGTAAAAAGGACGGCGGGTGAATCACCTGCCCGCACGGTGAGTCCTGAGCCGAAAGCTGACCAATCAGAGTCCAATACCTCCACCCCACCACCTGCCTCGCCTGCCACCGCAGCGCCTGATAGAACGCCGCAAGTAAACTTAAATGCTGATAAGCCTTCTGGCCTAAATGATGATCGCAATACCTCGGTGGCAGCGAAAACAAAACGTGCGGTTGCAGCCGGGACAAAGCAAGCGGAGACGGCCTCTCCGCCTCCCGCACCCGCCCCCGCTGAGTATGATCTCAATGAAACGAAAGACGTTGCTTATCAACAGCCATCGCTCCGGACTGAATCCGACAACAAAACAAGCTGGGCTGACAAGGTGCGGCCATTGGTTGCAGGAAAACCAACTACCCGCAATGACAACCTGCGGCTGTTCAGGGGACGGGTAACTGACCAGGCGAATAATGCCGTCCCGTTTGCCAACGTGACAAACCTGCAGGACAGTGTAGGTACGTATACGGATGCGAAAGGTTATTTCACCCTTGTTTCTCCTGACTCCGTGTTGAGTGTGCAGGTAAGATCGCTGGGTTATGAAAACCGGCGTGCAGAACTGCAAACTGTGATCCCAAACAACCAGGTGGCATTAAAAGAAGATAACCTGGGTCTTGATGCCCTGGTATTGAATAGTCGCCAGGCCAACACAAACAGGGCACGTAGCAACATGATGGTGCTGGAGGAACCAGAGCCCGCTGATGGATGGGTGAATTACGATACCTACATCATCAACAACCTGAAAGTGCCCGAGCAGTATGCGCGAAGAGAAGCACTGCACGGTGAAGTGGAACTTTCCGTCGAAGTAAACGATGAAGGAGAGCCAGTAAAGGTGACGGTATTGAAATCACTTTGTGAAAGCTGTGATCGTGAAGCTATCCGGCTTATACTGAACGGTCCGAAATGGAAAAAGAAAGGGCGGAAAGGAACAACCACGGTCAGGGTTCCGTTTTAAACAGGCTATTTCCATCCCGGATAATTTGGCCGGTCTCCCGATCGGTGCCATCTCCCTACCTTTGCGGCTAAAACTACTCTTTCATGAAACGACTACTCTTATCAGCAGTCGCGGTGTTATTCCTTTTAGCGGCCGAAGCCCAGCTGAAAACTCCCGCGCCAAGTCCACTCCAGACAGTAAAACAGGATTTTTCGCTCTCCTCGATCGAACTGAGTTATTCCCGGCCATCCCTCAAAGGCAGGAAACTGTATGTTGATCTGGCACCTTCTGATTCCGTATGGCGTACCGGTGCAAATGGCGCTACCGTTCTCACCTTTGGCGAACAGGTAACCATTGGTGGTGTGGCTATTCCCGCAGGAAAATATGGTCTGCTCTCTATCCCCAACAAAAAGGTATGGACCATCATCATTACAAAGCAGACAGACGTCACTTCACCTGCAGCATACAAAAAAGACATGGATGTGGTACGTGTGAACCTCGACGTGACCAAAACCAAAACCGCCACCGAGACCTTCACGATCCAGTTTGCCAACGTAAAGCCAGCAAGCTGTGAACTTCAGTTACTGTGGGATAAAAGCATGGTGAGCCTGCCGATCACTACTGATATCGATGGCAAGATCATGGCCAGCATCGATGCGGCGATGAAGACCGACAAGCCGCCTTATTTCCAGGCAGCCATGTATTACATGGATAACAACAAAGACCTGAACCAGGCGCTGGCATGGCTGAACAAGGCGGTAGAAGTACAGCCCGATGCATTCTGGGTACAGCACCAGTGGGCAAACTGCCTGGCAAAGCTTGGCAAGAAAGCCGAGGCTAAAGCTGCAGCAGAACGCTCCCGCGAACTTGCGTTGAAAGCAAAAAACAATGACTATGTGAAATTGAACGACAACCTGTTGAAGCAGTTGAATAAATAAGCAATCACATTGCACGAAGAACCCGCCACTACCGGCGGGTTTTTTTATTGCTCAACCGGCCGGCGTGGTTTCATGAAGAGCTGGATTATTGCAGCGAGCAATACAACCAGTATTGCGCCGATTGCATTGAGCCAAAGGAAGCCGAGGGAGATCACCTTGTATTCGGTGAGCACAAAAAGTGCGATGATGATAGCTTCCGTGATCACTGCAGCAATAAACACCGCGTTTCCACCCGCTTTTTTCACATAAAAAGCCACCAGGAAAATTCCCAGAATGGTTCCGTAAAACAAGGAGCCGAGGATATTGACAGCTTCTATCAGACTATTACCGATATTGGAAGCAAACATGGCTACGCCTATGCAGAAGAGGCCCCAACCGAACGTGTACCATTTTGACACGGTATAGTCTTCTTCTTCCCCACAATCCTTCTTCACAAAGCGTTTATGAAAATCAACCACTGTTGATGATGCCAACGAATTCAAGGCAGCAGCAATACTTCCCCAGGAAGCGAGGAAGATGATCGCAACAAGCAGACCCACCAGCCCGACCGGGAGATAATCGGTCACAAAACGAAGGAAGATATAGTTCGTATCGTTATCATCGCCTTTGTTTTTCTTCACCAGCGCCTTAACCTGTTTGCGAACAGAATCAGTGCTTACCTGGAGTGCTTTCAATTCCTGTACCTGCTGATCGTTCTTATCGGTTGCATAAGCTGTGAGCACCCGATCCTTTTCCCCCTGGATAACAGCCATGCGCTGCTGCAGCAACTGCAGTGAATCACCATAAGCCGATTTTTCCAGTCGCACCAACTCTTTCTGGTTGAAAAAAACAGGAGCCCGGTTAAACTGGTAAAAAGTAAATACAAGCACACCGATCAACAGGATAAGAAATTGCATGGGTACTTTCACCAGTCCGTTCATCAGCAAACCCAATCGGCTTTCTGTTGTATTTTTTGCTGTGAGATAACGTCCTACCTGCGATTGGTCCGTACCGAAATAGGACAATGCAAGAAAGAAGCCGCCAATGATCCCACTGATGATATTGTATCGGTCCCCCCAGTCGAACTGGCCATCTTTCACTCCCGTTGTGATCACATTCATTTTACCAAGTTTACCACCCACGTCAAGTGCGTCAGTAAAACCAACGGATTCCGGCAGGTTATGCACAACGTAGTAGCCGGCAATGAACATACCCGCGAAGATGATAACAAGCTGTAGTTGCTGGGTGTAGGCCACGGCCCTGGCGCCACCTGTAACCGTGTACACGATCAGCAGTCCGCCCATGAAAAGATTGGTCAGGTAAATATTCCAGCCGAGCAACGCAGACAGAATGATGGACGGGGCAAAAATGCTGATGCCGGTGGAGAGTCCCCGTTGCAGCAGGAAGAGAAAGGAGGTGATCGTTCGGGTCTTGGCATCAAACCGCGTTTCGAGGTATTCGTAAGCCGTGTATATTTTCAGCCTGGTAAAAACGGGCACAAAGGTGATACAGATCACAATGGCTGCAAGCGGCAAACCAAAATAATACTGCACAAAGCGCATACCGTCAGTATAGGCCTGGCCCGGTGCAGCGAGAAAAGTAACTGCACTGGCCTGCGTACCCATTATGCTCAGCAATACCAGCCACCAGGGCATGCTGCGGTTGGATAAAAAATACCCATCCAGGTTACGGGTAGTGCGGCTCTTATAAACCCCGTAAGCCATGATGCCGGCAAGCGTCGTTACGAGTACTATCCAATCGAGATCGTTCATGCAAAATGTTCTGTCAGAAGCGCAAAAAGAATGATCAGTACCACCAGTACCACCACCACGAACACATACCATTGCGTCCAGGTGCGGAAAAGCGGGATCTTATCGTTCTCGTTTTGTTTCATCATCGTTTGTTCATCCGGGTCCAGCCCAGTAATACAATTATTCCTCCCAACACCATTCCCAACACGATACCAATCCTCACTCTTTTAATTAGTATACCCACTATAAGTCCCAGCACAATGGCAAATACGAATGCCATCTCTCCTCTTCGCAGGCTTGGCTTGGCGGGTTGGTTTCTTTGTGCCATTGATTATTGAGCCTTTTTATTCAGTGCAAGAATATTTGCCAGCAGTTTATAGCTGCCCGTCACACCAGCCGGAAGTTCCCGGAAAAATACAAGGCCGGTATAGGTGAATGTTCCTTTTCCATACCTGCCTATCAATAAACTCCCTGCATCTGGTTTTTCACCCGGATCACTGAAGGCCAGCACGGTCTCATACTGTTTATCCCAGTTGGCTGCGTGATAGATACTTCTCTCCTGTATCCAGTCATTGAAATCGTCGGCAGTTATTTTATTTGGCCAGTTCAATACCTGGTGACCGGGTTGGGTGAAGACCGGGGCTGCATTTTCATCCGTAACGCGGTTCCGGGATATATCGAAAGGCCATGGCCCGATGGTGGCCCGCAACGGACCCGCATTGCTGTTTGTATTGTATTGTACCACAAGATTGCCACCTTCGTGTACATACTGCATGAGCCTGGTATGGTATTTCGTCAGCCAGGCATTTGTATTGTAAGCGCGTACCCCGGTGATGATCGCATCGTATTGTGAAAGATGATTTGCAGCTATGTCCTTTTCCGACAACAGCGTCACTTCATAACCGGAACGCTGCAATGCCTGTGGCACTTTGTCTCCTGCGCCGGTGATGTACCCAATGCGGCGCACATCGCCGCGAGCGAGTGCCAATCCATGGGATACCTGCGCCGCGGGCACGAAATAATTAATGGAAGGAATGTGATCATAATTGATACTGCGCAGATCAAGCAGGATCTTGCCCGTGCGTGCATCATAGAAGCTGTCGATCCTTGTTCTTACCAGTGCAAGCGGGTCTGTCGGTGGATTCACTTCTTTCACATCCACCTCACCCTTATTCATTCGCAGAGAATCCATTGGTCCAAAGAGTGATCTCGTCACCACCAGGTTATCTGCTTTATTCGACGTAAGGGTGCGGGTAAAGTGAACGCCCTGCGTTGCCACTGCCACTGGAGGATCAATCGTTAATGTAACCGGAGGTACCACCACCACTGGCTGATAAATCTCTCCCCTTACCGGATCTGTATATTTATACTTCACCGGGAAAGTGAAATCAAACAACCCGCCCTGGATACGAACCGACGCGGTTACTTCAAATGCCGGATGTACATCGGGCTGACCAATTAATTGCTGGTCTTGCACATCGAAGTATCCTTCCTTCATTGGTTGACGCAACCAATAAGGCTGCGTCACCGGTTTAGATGCAGAGATGAACAATTTCTTCTGGAAACTGAAATTCTTATTCGCAACGAGCAGTTGGTTAAACGCCGTATCATACGTTTCGACTGCTATCTTTTCAACAACCGCCTTTAAACCAGATCGGTTGTTGAATACAATATTAATGGTTGCCGAATCCGTTTGCACGACGTATTGCTGAGTGGATACAGCTTCCATAAAGAGACCGCTGCACTGTGCGATGAGTTCCTTCACTTCCGTCATCTTCTGTGCTTTCCAATGTCCTTCCGGGAGTGACATGAGGGCAGTATATAATTTTACCAAAGCGGGAACAGAGGCCGACGGGTTCCGTACATTAAAATTTCTTGCAAGCCGGTTCACCTGCCGGTGAATTTGTTTGCCACCAGGCACACGGTTCCAACTTACATCTACATCATCGAAAAGATCTTTGGCAGGTGCAGTGCCGCCGGTTGTTTTAAAACTTTCGAAAGCTTCTCCACGTGATGACGGCACACCAAATCCCTGGCTTTTGTGCTGGCTCCTGCTTTCAGCAGCGATTTCACCATAACTTTTACCGAGCAACGGATTGTATCCGCCAACATCGACCCTGAACTGATCAGGTGTGATAGTAACTGTACCTCCAAAGTTGAATGTGTTCCAAAGTATGCGCTTGGCTTGCCAGGGTTGGACGGATGATAATTGCTCAGGAAAGCGGCCTGGATCTGCCGCTGCCGTGAACGCTTCATTGGCAAGTATGGCAGATGCCGTGTGGTGACCGTGCCCCCCTTCTCCTGTTGTAGGAAACCGGGTGACAATGATATCCGGTTGAAATTTTCGGATCACCCATACAACATCAGCCAGTATTTTTTCCCGATCCCATTTGGAAAATGTTTCCTCGGGACTTTTCGAATAACCAAAATCATAGGCGCGTGAAAAAAACTGTTCACCACCATCCAGCCGTCGTGCGGCCAGCAATTCCTGGGTGCGGATCAGTCCCAGCTCGATACCCTGCTGATCACCAATGAGGTTCTGTCCGCCATCCCCACGTGTTAATGACAGGTAACCGGCCCGGTATAATTTTTCTTTGGAAAAATAAGAGATCAGCCTGGTGTTCTCATCATCTGGGTGTGCCGCGACATATAACACGGAGCCCACTACATCCAGTTTTTTTATTGCCTGGTACATCTCCGCGGCTGTCCATTGCCGCGGTGCCTGCGCAATGGTCAAAATATAACAGCTAAGTAAAATGCCCGTTAGTAGTAGTCGCCTCATCCTGCCGGTTTAGTCAGCGAATATAAAGTATGTTGTTAAAGCCCTGCTACCCGCGGTAGATTTTATGGGTTTTAAGTACCTTTCTCGAAATCTTTTAACAGAAATGAAAAGAATTACGGTCGTTGTTCTCTCTGTTCTCTTGCTTGCAGCCTGCAAATCGCCCTCCAATCTCGCGAAATCGCGTTTCAATACATTCGATAATAACATAGATAAATCCGTAACCGCCGAAAATGGTCTCGTAGTATCAGCACATAACCTTGCAAGTAAAGCAGGGATTTATATAATGCAACGAGGCGGTAATGCGGTCGATGCGGCCATAGCCACACAATTCGCACTGGCTGTGGTCTATCCCAATGCCGGTAACCTGGGCGGCGGTGGATTTCTCGTAGGCCGGCTTGCAGATGGAAGAGAAATAGCCATCGACTACCGCGAAATGGCACCCGCACTTGCACACAAGGACATGTACCTCGATGCAGCCGGAAATGCAGTGCTGGACAAGAGCCAGCGCGGACACCTGGCCAGCGGCGTCCCTGGCACGGTTGCCGGTCTTTTCACCTCAGCGAAATATGCCAGGCTGTCTTTTGGTGAACTTGTGCAACCTGCCATCGACCTGGCGGAAAAAGGATTTATCATCACCGCCCGCGAGGCAAGTAATTTCAACTCGCTGCAAACAGATTTACGAAAAAATAATACCGTGATGCCCGTTCTTGTCCGGGATATTCCCTGGAAAGAGGGCGACACGTTGCGACAGCCTGAACTGGCAGCCACGTTGAAACGCATCCAGCGCAATGGCCAGGATGGATTTTATAAGGGAGAAACGGCAAGGCTGGTGGCTGAAGAAATGAAACGCGGCGGAGGGATAATGACGGAACAGGACCTGGCAAACTATATCGCCAAAGAGCGAACACCACATACGTTTCAATATAAAGATTATCGCATAATAGGCATGCCAATGCCGAGCAGCGGTGGACTCATCGTGAACCAATTGATGAAGATGATCGAAAAAAGGGATATCGCAAAAGCAGGATTTCTTTCTGAAGAAGCCGTGCAACTGATGGTGGAAGCCGAACGGTTAGCCTATGCCGACCGGGCAGAATACATGGCAGATGCGGATTATTACCATGTACCCGTGGCAGCACTCTCTTCCGAAAAATATATCCAGGACAGGATAAAAAATTATGACCCGTCCGTAGCAGGCTCGAGTCAAAAGATTAAACCAGGCATTGTGAAAGGATACGAAAGTGAAGAGACCACGCACCTGAGCGTGATCGATAAAGCAGGGAACGCCATTTCGGTGACGACCACGCTGAACGGTTCTTATGGCAGTATGACGGTGGTCGGTGGTGCCGGCTTTTTTCTCAACAATGAAATGGATGACTTCAGTGTCAAGCCGGGTGTGCCAAATATGTATGGCGCGGTGGGCAATGACGCTAATGCGATTGCACCTGGAAAAAGAATGCTGAGTTCAATGACACCGACCGTAGTCCTGCGCGATGGAAAACCTTACCTGGTGGTTGGCACGCCGGGCGGCACCACTATTCCCACATCCGTATTCCAGACACTGGTAAATATTCTTGAGTTCAACATGAGCACCAGCGATGCAGTGAATAAACCCAAATTTCATCACCAGTGGTTGCCTGATGAAATTTTTATCGAGCGTGGCTTTCCGGAAGAGGTGGCGAATAAATTAAGAGCCAAAGGCTACAAGATAAGCAGCCGTGGTGCCATTGGGCGTACGGAGGTAATTCGTGTACTGGCCAATGGACAATTTGAAGGCGTTGCCGACAGCCGTGGTGAAGATGCTGCGGCCGGGTATTAATAATTTCAATGACATGTCACATCCTTTTTTTGCATCGGCCCTGCAGCAGTTCAGGGATTATAAAGCACTTGGTGAAAAAACATTTGCGCAGCTCAGTGATGAACAATTGTTCGTGGAGCCGGTGCCGGGTTGTAATAGCATAGCGATCATCGTCCGGCATATGTCAGGAAATATGAAAAGCAGGTGGACGAATTTCCTGGAAGAAGACGGAGAGAAAAGCTGGCGCGAAAGGGACAGTGAGTTTACCCCACCGGCGGTAGACCGGGCTGGGCTGCTGGCTTTATGGCAAGAAGGCTGGTCGGTGGTGTTCGGTGCTCTTGAACCGCTTGGCGAGACTGACCTTCAGCGGGTGATCCATATACGCACGCGTCCGTTGACAGTTCTGGAAGCCGTGCATCGTCAACTGACCCATTACGCATCACATGTGGGACAGATCATCCTGCTTGGCAAAATGATGAAGGGGGAAGAATGGTCATCGCTTTCTATCCCACCAGGCGGCTCGGCGGCATACAATGCACAACTGGGCAGTAAGCAGGCATAAATTTTACCCAATACAAAAAAACCGGCAGCGGAATGTATCTTCACGGCCTCCGTAACAGCCATTCCATTGTATGAAACATATCAGCCTGCTTAGTTGCCTCATTTTCCTGACACTTGCAGTATCCGCACAGAAACCAAAGTTTGGATTGTTTGCCGGTCCACAGGAAACCCACTCCCGCTACTCGATTAACAGTGTGAAACAAAAGCAGGAAAGCCGGTATGGATTTTTTGCGGGTGCATCGGCCAAGATCCCGTTTGATGTGAATCTTTTCTTTGCGCCGCAATTGTTTTATAGTTCGAAAGGTTATAAAGTAAGCTATACGGAACGCGCTTTTCCACCTGATACGAATGCTGTCAACAATCAGACAAGGATACATACCGTAGAATTGGCCTTCCTGTTGCAATTTGATTTTGGGAAAAGCGCCAATCATCTTTTCATGCGCCTGGGACCTTCCCTCGATTTCCAATTGTCGGGCCGAGAGAAGTTTCAACTCGAAGACAATTCTGTGGTGGACCGAAAGATGGTGTATGGTTTTGCGGAGTATGGGCATTATGCGGCGAGCATGTTGCTTCAGGCAGGTTTCGAGACAAAGGCCGGGTGGATTTTCACGGGCCATTATACCCACGGATTGGGAAATCTGAACAATGCCGATGACGGACCACGCATCTTACACCGGGCCTTGGGCTTAAGTGTTGGCAAATACCTTTAGACAATCTTATGCACCTAATCTCATTTTCGTTTGTGATTGATTTTTAATTTATTGTATAAATCGATCGCCGATAATTCTTTCAGTTTGTGGAGAACTACTAATGATATTATTGAATAAATCGGGGGTCCGGACTTGCCAGTTCCGGGGTTTGCACTATCTTTATCCCCTGTCCCTCTAGAGATGAAGACTGGTCTCCAGCATTACACTCAGGGCTATAGCCGGCGAAGGCCGCTGTAACCCAATATCCTCCACAAGATCGCAACGTATATATCCATTGGAATTCCTCCGATCAGTACCTTTTTTGTCAACAAGCCGTTAACCGCCATGCAAGGGATTTTCCAGATGTGTACCTATCGAAAGCAATTTTTCGTTGCTATCCTTCTCTCTTTATCTATTCTTTCCAATGCGCAGAACCCGATAGTTGTTGAAAATGCCAACCTGGGCAACCCCTCAACAGAATGGGATGTGGTGGGTGCAGGTGACCTCAGCATCCAGGGTTTTGCCACGGATATCAGTGTCAACAAAGGCGGCACCGTTCGTTTCAAGATCGATACAGATGCGAGTGACTATACAATAGATATATATCGTCTGGGTTATTATAATGGTTTGGGTGCGCGCAAATGGGGTACAGGCACCATCACGGCCACCCTGCCCCAGAATCAACCCGATCCCGAAGAAGATGAAGAAACCGGTCTTGTTGATTGCGGCAACTGGGCAGAATCTGCCATCTGGAATGTGCCGACCAATGCCGTATCAGGTATTTACATTGCCCGCCTCAAGCGTACAGACACACAAGGTGCCAGCCACATTGTTTTCATCGTAAGAGATGATGCCAGCACAGCCGATCTTTTTTTCCAAACCTCCGATGCCACCTGGCAGGCTTACAATACGTACGGTGGAAACAGCCTTTATACAGGTGCTACCAATTTCCCACAGGGGCATGCTGCCAAGGTGAGTTATAACCGCCCATTCGTGACCCGTGGCAACGCCGCGGAAGACTGGCTGTTCAATTGTGAATACCCCATGATCCGTTTCCTCGAAAAAAACGGATATAATATCAGCTACACAACCAACGTGGATGTTGCCCGATTCGGCAGCCAGCTCCTCAACCATAAAGTTTTTCTTTCCGTAGGCCATGATGAATACTGGTCTGCCGAACAACGGAACAATGTGGAAGCCGCGCGCAACGCAGGTATTCACCTGGCATTCTTCAGCGGTAATGAGGTCTATTGGAAAACAAGATGGGAAAACAGCATCGACGGTTCCAACACGGCTTATCGCACCCTGGTTTGCTATAAAGAAGGCACACTGGGCGAGGTTGTTTGCGGAGAGAAATGTGATCAGACATCCAACATATGGACAGGTCTGTGGAGAACGGGTGGCGAATACGATGCAGGCAAACCGGAGAATGCACTCACCGGCCAGATCAGTTGGGAACTCGGTACATCCTCGATAAAAGTGCCGGGCTCTTATGCCAATCTTCGCTTCTGGAGAAGCACTACCATCGCCAACCTTGGTGGTGAAGACGAAGCCACCCTGCCATTCGGAACATTGGGCTACGAGTGGAACCCTGAACAATACCCCGAATACTACCCGAGCGGCCGGATCACCATGTCACGTACCACCATCGGTGGAAAAACGCATAAGCTTTCCCTGTATAAACATGCGAGCGGTGCCTATGTATTTGGCGCCGGTACGGTACAGTGGATGTGGGGCCTCGACAACGTACACGATCGCGGCAATCTGCCTGTGGATATCCGAATGCAGCAGGCGACCGTCAACCTTTTTGCCGACATGGGTGTGCAGCCCGCAACACTCCAGGGCAACCTGATTCCAGCTACGCAAACAACGGATGTAACTCCACCCACTACGACGATCGCATTCCCTGCCAACAATGGCAATGTAACGGATGGTGTTCCAGTCACTATCAGCGGAACAGCCTCCGATGTCGGTGGTGTTGTGGCCGGTGTGGAAATATCCACAGACGGTGGCCTTACCTGGAAAGTAGCGAATGGAACCAGCAGTTGGACCTATGTGTGGTATCCCGGTGCCCCCGGAACCGCCGTTATCAAGGTTCGCGGCTTCGATGATTCAGGAAATGTACAGGCCGAGCCATCAGCTCCGGCTCCAAATGCGATCACAGTAACGATCGCCGCGCCGGTCTGTCCATGTACTTTATTTGACCCGACCTCCACTCCTCAAAACACCAACGTATTCGATAACCAGGGCGGCATCGAACTGGGTTTGAAATTCAAATCAAACATCACAGGCTATATCACCGGCATGCGTTTCTATAAGAGCACCAGTGATGTGGGAACACATACCGTGTCATTATGGGATCTGAACGGATCATTGATCACGCAGACCATCGCGCTGAATGAAACAGCTTCCGGATGGCAGCAGGTTGATTTCCCCTCACCTGCACCCGTGGTTGCCAACCAGGTATATGTGATCTCCTATCATAGCCCCACAGGTTACTATGCGGAAACGCCGCTGTACTTCAACCAGGGTCCACGGATCAATGGTCCATTAACCGCACTGGCCAATGCAGATGTGGACGGACCGAACGGAGTATATAAATATTCTTCGTCTGCGGTTTTCCCTGACGAAACATATGCGGCAACACACTACTTCCTCGATGTAGTATTCAATACAGAGATAACGCCGGATGTAACACCGCCGATCATCATCTCTACCACTCCGTCTAATTTCTCTACGCAGGTGGCAGCAAATGCACCAGTAAGAGTGAGGTTCAATGAATTCCTGAATGCTGCTACTGTGACCGCAGCGAATTTCGAGCTCCGTGATGCCGGCAATGCGGTGGTGCCTGCGACCATTACGATCCAACCAACACAGATCACGCTGACCCCGGTTGCTCCTTACAACTATGCGGCTACGTATACCGTGAACGTGAAAGGCGGACCCTCCGGTATCGCTGATGTTGCGGGTAACCCACTGGCAGCCGATACAAGTTGGTCATTCACTGTTGCAGATCCTCCAGGCCTGCCACCCGGTGAAGGTGCAGGTGGCCCGATCCTGGTAATCAGCACCGCCAGCAATCCATTCAGCCGATACACTGCAGAGATCCTGCGGGCTGAAGGTCTCAACGGGTTTGAAGCCAAAGATATTTCCGAGGTAGATGCCTCTGTGCTCAATAACTACGATGTCGTTATCCTGGGAGAGATGGTAACAGATGGTACACAGGCAGCCATGTTCGATACGTGGGTGAATGCCGGTGGTACACTGGTAGCCTTCCGCCCCTCAGTCGCACTCGCACCGCTGATGGGTATCACCAAAGTTCCCGGATCACTCACTGATCAATATCTGCTGATCAACAATGCATCCGGCCCCGGCGCGGGTATTGTGGGTGAAACGATCCAGTTCCATGGAACTGCTGACCTCTATACATTGAACGGCGCAACAGTTCTTGCTACATTATATTCATCGGTAAATACGGCAACGACCAACCCGGCCATTACAACACGCAGTGTAGGTGCCAATGGCGGTCGTGCCATAGCCTTTACATATGATCTTCCGAAATCGATCGTGTACACGCGCCAGGGTAACCCGGCATGGGCGGGCCAGAAACGTGATGGCACCTCCGGTCCGATCCGTTCCGATGATATGTTCTTCGGGGGTGGGGAACCGAACTGGATAAACCTCGACAAGGTCGCTATTCCGCAGGCAGATGAGCAACAGCGCCTGCTTACCAATATCATTATCCAGGGCAACCTGCACCGCAAACCAATGCCACGCTTCTGGTTCCTGCCCGACGGTCACAAGGCGGCTGTGGTGATGAGCGGTGATGATCATGCAAACAATGGAACAGAAGGTCGCTTCAATATTCATACGACTCAGGGGCCGAACACCATGCAGGATGTGCTGGACTGGAAAGCGGTTCGCGCTACCTCCTACCTGTTCCTGAATACACCAATCACCAACGCCACTGCCTCATCGTTGCAGGGCCAGGGATTTGAGATCGGGTTGCATATGCTCACAGGGGGCGGTTGCCAGAATTATACCCCCAGCAACTATGCCGCTGACCTCCAGACACAACTTGCAGAATTCGCGCTGCTGTTCCCCGGCGTCTCGGCTCCGGTCACCATGCGCCACCACTGTATTGCCTGGAGCGACTGGGCATCTGCAGCCAAGATACAGGCTCAGAATGGTATCAGGCTGGATGTGAACTATTATTACTGGCCGGCACAATTTGTACAGAACCGCTCCGGTATGTTTACAGGGTCAGGTATGCCCATGCGCTTTGCTGACCTCGACGGATCACTGATCGATTGCTACCAGGTTGCTACTCAGATGACGGATGAATCCGGTATCAATTATACCCAGTTTACCAATGAACTGCTCGACCGCGCAGTAGGTCCGCAAGGCTACTATGGCGTCTTCTGTGCCAATATGCACACGGATTCAGCACAGCATATCGGAGCCACCTCCATTATTAACTCAGCGCAGGCGCGGGGAGTGCCGGTGATCTCAGCGAAGCAGATGCTGACATGGCTGGATGGCCGGAACAATTCGTCCTTCGGACCGATGACCTGGAATAACAATGTACTGTCCTTCACCATGGATATCCGTCACGCTGCAAGAGGCATCCAGGCGATGGTGCCGTTATATGCAGCCACAGGGGTGCTGTCAACAGTCACGATCGATGGCAACCCTGTTCCGTTTACAATAAAAATGATCAAGGGCATAGAATATGGCTTCTTCAATGCATCCTCAGGGGCTGTTGAGGCGACCTATGCCGCCGCTTCGACCGGCTCGATCAGCGGATCGGTGACGCTGCAGGGAAGACCGGCAGCACCTAATGCGCGCTGGGAAGTTCCGCTCACCGTCAACCTTTACGCAGCCGGAAATACGGCAACGCCTGCTTATACTTTTAACGTAACTACCGACCAAAATGGTAAGTTTACGATAAATGACATACCTTCCGGCTCCTTTACGATCACCGTAAAGAATTCACATACACTCCGCCGGGTTGTAAGTAACCACCTGATAACGCCCGGTGTGAACAATTTAAACTTCGGTATCCTACGAGAAGGTGATGTGAACAATTCGAATTTTATTACGGGACAGGATTTGAGTATTCTGCTGCTTTCTTATCTGAAAGTTGCGGGTCATCCAAATTTCACAATTAACGCGGATTTGAATGGTGATGGCTTTATTACGGGTCAGGATTTAGCTCTCTTATTGCTGAACTATAACTCGGCAGGTGAGAATCCATAACAGCGGAATCGAACTCTACATATACTAATTCTAAAATGAAAACAATGAACCGGACTTCTACCAAAACAAAGCGCCCGCTACACGGGAGGCTTGCCAAGCTCTGCTTTGCCTTGCTATTCTTGTTCGTACAGAAAGCAAGTTTTGCGCAACCAGTAGACCTTTTTATCAATCCCGCGATCTCAACCGTAACAGTAGGACAAACCTTCACTGTGGATGTCCAGGTTGACTTTACTGCTCCGGGTTCGTTCAACGTGATCGATGTGTTTCTTCAGTTCAACAACCTGGATCTTGAAGTGGTTTCAGCGCCAAATGTTCCTGCTGCTGTTACTACAACATTGTTACCCGGACTGGCCAACGATTTCAGTTCCGTAGCAACGATGAACTCCACCGGCCGTATTGAGTACAGCCGCTTCAATTCAGGTGCTGCTGGCACTTATCCCAGCAATGATTTCGTGTATTTCAGTGTCACCTTCCGCGTTCTCCGCGTACCACCAGGAAACAGCACATCAATTACCTTCGATAGCGATCCTGGTGATGGCCTGTTTACGGGTGCATATCTCGGAGCGGCTACTATCACTGATGAATTACTGCCTGGTGTGGTAAACGTGAGTGCAGGTGCGTGCAGCGGTTCCATTGTTAATGCAGGTTCATGTAACGGCAATGTTACCCTCGCGCTGAACACAGCAACAGGCACAGGCCCTTTTGACCTCGTTGTAAATGGTGTGACTTATAACAACATCCCTCTTGGCGGAACATTCACTCCTCCTCCAACTACAGAAACCTTGAATGGTGATGATGATCCCCCCGCTGGTTCAAGTTCATTCGACGATCCTGAAGCTGGCGTTACATTGGGACTCATTTTCCAGTCATCTCAGCCCGGCCTTGTTCGTGGCCTCCGGCTGTACAGTTCCGCCGCGCCAACGGGTACCTACAGCGGTCAGCTCTATCGTGTTTCGGATCAGGCATTGCTTGGTTCGGTAGTTTTCAACGTTACAAGCGGCAGTGACTGGTTTGAAGTTCTTTTCACAACACCAGTGGCCATCAATGCAAACACCAACTATCTTATCAGCTACTTCACGTCTGATGCCAACTACCGCGTTATCCCGAATGATTTCACCGGTGGTTTCACCAATGGCAACTCATTGACCATTGCCAACCTGGGTGCACGTTTCGGCTATGCCGGTTCACCTGTCTACCCAACCAGTCTGACGAATAACAATTACCTGATCGACGTATTGTTTACCCCAACCACTGTTGATTACGAACTGACGAGCATCACCGATGCGATAGGTTGTGTTGCTACCGGGGCGCCGTTGCAGACATTGTCAGTGACATTTGTCGACTGCTCTACGCTCCCTGTTACCCTGCTTAATCTTTCTGCTTCACCACAGGATAACAAGATCACCCTCCGCTGGTCCACAACGTCTGAGCTGAACAACACAGGTTTCCGTATTCAGCGCTCCGTTGAAGCCGGTAATGCACGCTGGGAAGATATTGGTTTCGTAGCTGGTGCAGGCACAACTTCTGCCACCTCCAACTATAGTTATGTAGACAACAATCTCTCCCCTCGCCGTTACTACTATCGTCTGATGCAGATCGATATCGATGGACAGGCGAAATTCACACCGGTTGTTTCTGCTACCATCAACGGCAAAGGTGAATCACTGCTTGAGCAGAACTTCCCGAATCCGTTCCGTAGCGAGACCACAACCATCCGCTTCACGCTGCCACGTACCACACAAGTGATGCTGTCTGTCTTCGACATGAACGGCCGCCTGGTGAAAGTACTGGTGAACGGAAAGAAAGATGCGGGCACACACGCTATACCGTTCAATGCGGGTTCACTTGGCTCTGGTGTTTATTACTACAAGATCCAGGCTGGCGACTTCACCGACGTGAAGAAAATGACCATCCAGTAAAATCATATCAACAGAGATCAATCCGGCCCCGGCATTATTGCCGGGGCTTTTTTTTTACCCAGCGTCGGCTTCGTATCTTTGCAAGATGGCGGAAGACCTTTCAGTAATCAGTGGCACTAAAGAAGAAAAATACGAGGCGTTGATCCCGCAGATCAAGGGATTGCTGGATGGCGAAGAAGACCTTGTTGCTAACCTGGCAAATGTAGCTGCCGCGCTCCGTGAGCAGTTTGGCTGGTTCTGGGTTGGTTTTTATCTCGTGAAAAATGAGGAGCTGGTACTTGGACCTTTCCAGGGCCCCGTGGCCTGTACACGCATCCGCAAAGGCCGTGGCGTATGCGGTAGTAGTTGGAAACAGAAGGCAACACTCATTGTTCCGGATGTCGAAAAGTTTCCGGGGCATATCGCCTGCAGCAGCCTTTCCCGTTCAGAGATCGTGGTCCCTATCATCCGCAACCGCGAGGTGCTGGGAGTGCTGGATGTCGACAGTTCCGCTCTCGACGAGTTTGATGTAACCGATCAGCATTATCTGGAACGGATCATCTCCCTTATTCACTTCCCACAATGATCCAGACAGTTTCTATAAAGGTGACAGGTATCGTACAGGGCGTGTTCTACCGCCAATCGACGAAGGCAAAGGCTTTGGAAATAAACGTTAAAGGTGAAGTAAAAAACAATCCCGATGGCAGCGTTGCGATCATTGCCACGGGCACCGATGAACAGCTCAGACAACTGGTAGAATGGTGCCACCGCGGACCGGATACCGCCGTGGTGGCGAATGTAGAGGTGAATAAGCTGCCTCGGGTGGATTATAAAGACTTCAGGGTCGTAAAGATGTGATTTCACGCAAATCCCGAAGCTTCGGGATTTGCGTGAAACCTTACTGCAAATTTTCGAACATATCGGCAGTCATCGCCTTCAGATCGAATTCTTCCTTCCAGCCCCAATCGTTTCGGGCGACTGAATCATCGATGCTTTGTGGCCAACTGTCGGCGATGGATTGCCTGTAATCAGGTTTGTAGCTGATCGTAAATTCAGGGATATGCGTTTTGATCTCAGCAGCGATCTCTTTCGGAGAAAAGCTCATAGAGGAGATATTGTAAGATGTACGCACCTTTATCTTCTCGCTGGGAGCTTCCATCAGTTCGATGGTCGCCCGTATTGCATCGGGCATATACATCATGGGCAGATAGGTGTCCGGCTGCAGGAAACATTCATATGATTTTTCCTCAAGAGCCTCATGGAATATTTCCACGGCATAGTCCGTCGTGCCACCGCCTGGTGCTGATTTATACGAGATAAGCCCGGGATAACGCAGGCTGCGTACATCCACTCCAAAGCGCTGGAAGAAATAGTTGCACCAGAACTCACCGGCATATTTGCTGATGCCATAGACAGTGGTCGGCTCGATGATCGTCTGCTGGGGACAATTCACCCGCGGCGATGTTGGGCCAAACACAGCGATCGAAGATGGCCAGTAAACCTTGTGTATTTTTTCTTCGCGGGCAATGTCGAGCACATTGAGCAGGCCCTGCATATTTAAGTTCCAGGCAAGTCCGGGATTCTTCTCACCTGTAGCACTTAGTATCGCCGCAAGCAGGTAGATCTGGGTGATGTTCTGACGGATCACCTGTACATGGAGCATTTCCTTGTTCATTACATCCATGCTAACATAAGGCCCGGTGCCTTCCAGCAAGGGATTCTGCTCCCGCAGGTCAGACGCGATCACATTTGCATTTCCATATATCTTACGCAGGGCCATGGTGAGTTCTACACCTATCTGTCCGCTTGCCCCGATCACCAGTATCTTCTCCTTAATCATGTGGTCTTATCTGAAATTGATGGTATTTACGATCTTTTTCAATTGCTCCCCCTGTGCTTCGGTGAGGTAGGTCAGGATCATCGTCATGGCAAATCCCTTTTGCACATGCGCATAATATTCCTGGTGGACCTTGAGTCCCTCCCCTGCCGGCGTGATTGTTTCAAGGATACCAAATGGCTTGCCGTCAACTTTGACATTGTGGATGGTAGGATCGATCTCCTGGCCCATGTTTGATCTTTCAATGGCCTTTTTTGTCTCCCTAAGATAATCCGACCCGTCTTTTACATGATTAGCACCCGCGATGTTCTCCGCCATGATCATGATGGATGGATTGAACTCACCAGTTGCCGAATCGATTGGGCGCTCGAATGCCGTGAACAAATAAGCTGTTCTTACCTCACCCGCTTTCACCTGCTCCGCCAGTTCTTTGTTTTTCTCGCCGATCATATCACGGCCCATCTCCTTTAACTGATCCACCTGCTGCTTGTTTTGCACGGACCAGCCGTTTGGCACAGGCATCTCAAAGTTGAAATATGCGTTTTGGTATACGCCGTTGGTCACTTTCCCGTAATCGAAATTTTCAGGGATCTTGCGATCATTCTTACACTGGGTAAGACCAATCAGCAAGGCAAAAGCAAGGAGAATTCTCATAAAACAATTTTGATAAAAGTAGAGACTTATTGTTAATCGCCTGCAAATGGACTTAAAATAATTTACTTAGGTTTGTTCCATGGAAAAATACGTGCAAGATCTTTTCGGGGGACAAAGCTATGATGAAGGAAACTTCTTCCTCATCGCCGGTCCCTGCGTGGTTGAGAGTGAAGAAATCGTGATGGAGGTGGCGGAGAAAGTAGCTGCCATGTGCAGAAACCTGGGCATCCCTTATGTTTTTAAATCATCGTATCGTAAGGCCAACCGTACCAGTGGGAATTCATTCACAGGTATCGGTGATGAAGAGGCCCTTGCCCTGGTCAATAAGCTTGGAAAAAAATTCAAGCTGCCTACCACCTCCGATATTCATGGCCATGATGAAGCGGCCATGGCTGCAAAATATATCGACATCCTGCAGATTCCGGCATTTCTGTGCAGACAGACAGACCTTTTGCTGGCGGCGGGTGAAACCGGGAAGATCGTAAACGTCAAGAAAGGACAATTCCTCAGCGGCCCTGCAATGAAATTTGCCGTCGAAAAAATCAAGAGCACCGGTAACAATCAGATCATCCTTACTGAACGTGGCACCACGTTCGGCTATCAAGACCTGGTGGTTGACTATCGCAATATCCCATGGATGCAGGAGCACCAGGTACCCGTGGTGATGGATGTAACGCACTCGCTGCAGCAGCCCAACCAGTCATCGGGTGTTACAGGCGGTAATCCGCAACTGATCGGCATCATTGCCAAAGCAGCGATCGCGGCAGGTGCAAACGGGCTGTTCATCGAGACACATCCTGATCCATCAAAAGCGAAAAGCGACGGGGCCACCATGCTCCGCCTCGATCTTCTGGAAGGTCTCTTGCAACAACTTGTAAGGCTGCGCAAAGCCGTTATCGCACAATAAAAAAAAATGGACCCGCCCGGGTCCATTTTAATTAGATATCATTCCTGTTGTTTATCGAAGATCCACTACTTCTATCCCGGGATATTTTGATTTATCAAATGTGAACTGGTTGTCAGCCAATGCAGCATTTGTCTTCATGTTGCTCACTGTATACGAATACCTGTTGCCACCATTCTCCAGTACGCGGGTGCTATAAATGGTCTTCGCGGCCTTGTCGACCTGCACATATACTTTGTGAAATGGCTTGCTCTTATCAACAGGCGTCATTTCAACCTCCTGGATTGTTTTACCGCCAATTTTCTTTTCGCCATTCAGCACGCTGTAAAAATCCTTGTCGTAGAAATTGGTGAAAAGCTTTTGTGGTGTGATCATACCCGATGACGCATCGAGGTTACTGATCGTAACCTCCTTGGAATTTTTGTCATAGTTCCATACTGTTTTGCCATCGCTGAAAATTTCCTGGGAGCCAAAGCTCACCCTGTATTTGGTACCCTTCATCATCACAGTACCGGTTTTTGTAGAAAGGGCTTTGCCGGAGGCGTTCTCTACCTTGTAGGTGAAATTTGCCTGAACGGTGGAGAAGGTTTTGAACTTTGCACTGACGCCGTTAAGGACAGCAATGGCCGCAGGATCATTTTTGGTGCTCCTGTCCTGGGCTAATAGAGTAAATGAGGTGAAAAGGATCGCGAAACTGAATAAGAGTTTTTTCATTAGTTTTTCTTTAACGGGTGCTCCTGGCTGTTTATTAAAACCGGGCAAAAATAATCATTTACCCCTCTAGACAGTCAATAAGTGTACCGGGTTGCAACACCCCAATTTATCTTAACAAATTACCCCAGCAGGTCAAGGTGTTGCTGTAATTCCATATCAGTTTTGATCAATACGTCCCTTGCTTTGCTTCCCTGGTTAGGGCCGACGATACCGGCCGCTTCGAGCTGATCCATGAGCCGGCCCGCGCGGTTGTAGCCAAGTTTCATCCGGCGCTGGAGCAGGGATGTTGATCCTACCTGGTTCTGAACGATAAGCCGCGCCGCATCTTCGAACAATGAATCGCGATTGTCAAGGTCAAAATCTTTGCCTTCCATGTCCTTCTCATCCACGTACTCCGGCAACAGGAAAGCTTGTGGGTACCCGCGCTGATCGCCGATAAACTCCACGATCTGCTCCACTTCCGGGGTATCCACAAAGGCACACTGGAGACGGGTCACTTCCCCATTATGAGAAATAAGCATGTCTCCCTTGCCGATCAGTTGCTCTGCGCCGCCGGTGTCCAGGATGGTTCGGCTATCTATCTTCGATGACACCTTGAAGGCTATACGCGCCGGGAAGTTCGCCTTGATGGTCCCCGTGATGATGTTCACCGAAGGACGCTGTGTGGCGATGATCAGGTGAATACCGATCGCACGGGCTAGCTGGGCCAGCCGGGCAATGGGCATTTCCACCTCCTTCCCTGCCGTCATGATCAGGTCGGCGAACTCATCGATAACAAGTACAATAAACGGCAGGTACTGGTGACCCTTTTGCGGGTTGAGTCGTCGCTTCACGAACTTCTCATTGTACTCGCGGATATTCCTTGCGCCTGCTTCCTTCAGCAGGTCATAGCGATTGTCCATTTCTATACAAAGCGCATTCAACGTATGTACTACTTTCTTTGTGTCGGTGATGATCGCTTCTTCTTCACCGGGAAGTTTGGCAAGGAAATGTTTTTCAATGTGCCGGTAAACACTTAATTCAACCTTCTTCGGATCAATGAGCACGAACTTCATCTGGGAAGGGTGCTTTTTATAAAGCAATGAAACGAGGATAGCGTTCAGCCCAACAGATTTACCCTGGCCCGTGGCACCTGCCATCAGGAGGTGAGGCATGCTGGCGAGGTCGACGATGTAGTTGTCATTATCGATCTTCTTCCCGATAGCAATGGGAAGGCTGAAATTATTGTGTTGGAATTTCTCGGAAGAAAGCAGGGTCTTCATGCTCACCACCGTCTTTTTCACGTTGGGCACCTCGATCCCGATCGTGCCCTTTCCGGGTATCGGTGCAATGATCCGGATACCGAGCGCAGCGAGGCTCAGCGCAATATCATCTTCCAGGTTCTTGATCCGGGATATCCGCACACCCGCAGCAGGCACGATCTCGTACAGGGTTACGGTCGGTCCTACAGTGGCGCTGATTTTCTGGATCTCTATGGAATAGTTGCGCAGCGTAGCAATGATCTGGTTCTTGTTGTTCTCCAGTTCTGCGGGATCCTGAATGATCTTCTCACTACCATGCGTTTCGAGCAATGTGAGTGACGGATATTTATAATCGCGCAGGTCAAGCGTTGGCTCGTACGGCGGAAGATTTTCCACTTTCACGTCACCTTCTTCTCCTTCTTCTGGCACTGCTTCCGGAACCGTTTTGATCTCGAGTTCAAGACCACTGTCCGGTATAACGGGCGACACCGGTGGCACATTCAACATGGGCGGCTCCTCTTTTATCAGGCGTTCTTCATCGGCATGAACAAGATCATCCACGATGGCCTGCTCGGTTGCCATACCCTGGGGCTGAAGTTCTGCCTCGGGCTCGGGCTCTTCTTCAACCGGCTCTTCTTTTTCAATTATCTCGAAAGCGTGAACTGGTTTTTCGTCCTCATTGATGATAAGCTTCACATCTCCGGGACGGAGTTTGTTCTTTTTTTCCTCGATGAATAAAGCCGGTCCATCCTCCTCTGGGGTTTCATCGATTACGGCTTCTTCTGTCGTCTCTTCGGCTTCAGCATCTGTTGTGGCAACCGGTGCTGTCACCGCTTTATTTTTCTGGGGCAGGTTGAATGCCGGGTTAAACTGCCAGATGATGTATCCGAAGGCGATGATCGCCAGCAGTGCCGCGGTACCCACATTGCCCAGCGCACCCGTCAGCCAGTCGGCGATCATGTTGCCAACGCCGCCACCGGATGGGAATTCGCCGGGCACCACGAAGGCCAATGAAACCGAGAGCACGAGTAAACCGACCGTAACGTATTTAAGGTTTCTCCAGATAGAGAAGACTTTGCGGTTGAACAGGAGATTTACTCCAACAACAAAAAAGAAGGTGCAGAAAAGAAAGGAGGCAATGCCAAAGCCGCGGTAGATGAAGAAATGCGAGAAATAAGCACCGAGCCTGCCGAGGAGATTGTTCACCTTCAGGTCGGTGTCGAACAAAATCGAACTGCCGCTCATTACTTCCGCATGATCTTCTTTCCAGGTAAAAAAATAAGAGATGAAGGCTATGAAAAGAAAGGTGGCGATCAGGAGGGACACGGCCCCGGTGATCTTCCACGTGCGCTCGTCCTTCGCGAGTTTGGCCCAGTCGATCGACTCTTCCTTCTCCTGCTTCAATCCTTTCGTATCAACTTTTTTTGCCCCGGCCCTGGCGTTTTTGGTGGGCGTCTTTTTCAACTTATTGGCCATAGCGGCAAAGATAATATAGTTTCAAGTTTTCCGGGGAGATCTCCGCGCCTTGCACCAGGGGAGACGCAAGGTGATACAGAACAGGTCAATAGCGCTATTACGCAGGTCTTGTCGACCGCCCGATTGCCGCTTGCACTTCTTAACAGATCAAGGATTGTTCTCAGTCGGGTGGTTTGCCGATCGGATCGCCGTGCCACCCCGGGATAAATCCCGGGGTTAATCAAGAACGCCGGCAATGCGAAATTATACCTGAAAGTGGTAGGCGGTCAAAGGGGAAAACAGGGAGCTAAGCACTACATTTGGGCCTGCTGAATACCATGCGATACTTTCTGCTTATCATTTTGCTTGTGTTGGGAATAATTCCCGGCCTCAATGGCCAGGTGGGTGATTCGCGGATTATGGACGTCAGCCAGGTTGCCCGGGCCAGTCCGCTGTCTAAAAAGGCAGGGTTTAGCTACCTGGAGCCGGGAGCAAACATTCAGCAGATCTACACGTCCGTTATTTTTTCCACCAAACCGGTCCATAAAGGCTTCCTGCCTCCCTCTCACGTTGGCAAGCAGGTCGTAATCCAATTCACCGCGGCTAACTCTGCTGACAGTGTGAAAACCGTCTGGTTCTTCCCCGGTCTCTATTTCTCCGAAATAACTTTGTTCCGCGACAGCGCCGGTGCCCTGTTGCCCTACCCTTCGGTCACACCTGATTCTCCTGATGAGATCAGCTACCTGCAGATCAAAGTGCTGCCACAGGACACCATGACCTTCGTTGCCACCCTCAAGCCGGTTCGCACGCACCTGAATCGGCTACGACCTGTGTTGATAGGTAACGACTACCTGAAATCGTTCGTCACGGACATGGATGCGCGTAATATGCAATCCAAGATCATCACCTACGTGTTCTGCGGATTGCTATTGATGATGGTGCTATTCTCCCTGGCCAGTTATTTCCAGGGTGGCAATTCTGAATTCCTCTATTATTCCGGTTACGCCTTCCTCTTGGGGATGATGTTGTTCATGAAAGCCGTGTTCAGCTTCCATACCAGTTGGTTTAGTTTTTTCCAGGAAGGTTACCTTGATTTCATTATGCAGTCTGTGGGCATTCTGCTTTACATGCTGTTTATGCAAAAATATCTGTCGACAAAACAGTATCATCCCTTCCTACATCGCCTGTACAACTGGGGCATTGCGCTGCTCGTGATATCGATGGTCAGTTTTACGTTTGTGCATTATTTCACCGATAACTATGTACTTGAAAACTCAATCGAGAATATCACCAAAATATTGCTGCTTATCCTGGTGATCATCTTCCTGGTATATAGTGTCCGTTACTGGAAGGATAAATTGCTCCGGTATCTTTTCTGGGGCAATCTCTGCCTGCTCGTTTTTTCCCTGATTTCACTTTTATTGCTTACGGGAAATATGGTACCGCCCCGGTTGCCGGAAGTGTTTCGATCGGCCCTGTTCTATTATGAAATGGGACTATTCTTTGAACTGGTGTTCTTTTTTGTCGGCTTGAATCATAAGAACAAATTGCAGCTCATATCCCAGGCGCGTGAGCGTGAACGGCTGAAGGCTGACAATCAATTAAAGGAATATGAGAAAGAGATCGCGGTGTATAAAGCGCAGCAACAAGAGCGCGAAAGAATTTCTGCTGACATGCATGATGAACTGGGATCCGGAATGACGGCCATCAGGCTAATGAGCGAGATCGCGCGAAACAAAATGAAGGAAAACACACCGGTGGAGATAGACAAGATCTCCCATTCGGCCGATGAGGTGCTCAATAAGATGAATGCAATCATCTGGAGTATGAACAGCGGAAATGACACCATCGACAATCTCGTGTCGTATATCCGTTCTTATGCCATCGAGTATTTTGAAATGACACCGATCAATTGCAGGATCAATACACCGGACCGTATCGAGCCGCGCGAGCTGACAGGCGACAAGCGAAGAAATCTGTTCTTGTGTGTCAAGGAAACGCTGAACAACACACTCAAACATTCCAGGGCGACAGAGGTCCGGATCTATTTTGTGATCGATAAAGACCTGCAGATCACGATCCACGATAATGGGGTGGGGATCGATATGCTGCGCATCCGCCAGTTCGGTAACGGGCTGAAAAATATTGCCAAACGAATGGAAAATATTGGCGGCAGTTATCGCGTGGAACGAATGGATGGCACGGTGACAACGATCCTTTTACCGCTTTGACCTTGCCAGCGTGATGGCCAGTACAAGCCAACCTGCAATGAAAAATAATCCACCAAACGGTGTGATAATCCCTATACCACTGAGGCCGGCTGCACCTTTCACCTGCAACAGGGCCATAGCATACAATGACCCGGAGAAGAGGATGATGCCTGTCAGGAACAGCCGGGCTGCGGTAAGTATTCCTTTCAGCGGAAACGATGCATAAATGATCGCGGCTGCCAGTATCGCAAATGAATGATAGAAGTGGTACCGAACGCCAGTCTCAAATGAGTTTACGGCCTGTGGTGGCACGAGCTCTTTCAATCCATGTGCGCCGAAGGCACCCAGGGCTACAGCGGCTGCAAGAAGAATAGAAGCAAGTATCAGAGAGTTCTTATGCATGGAAAACTTTTTCAATAAACTCCTCAATCGTCGGCTCATGATCCAGGCGGATCTGGGCCTGTTCATAGTATATCCGCCGGTCTGAGAATTTACGCGTGATAAAACTTTTCATCTGGCTGTCGGGCAAGTCGCGCAAAAGGGGTCGTGCGGCCTTGTCGGTCAGCAGCCGCTCAACGATCGTATTGATGGGCGTATTGAGCCAGACAGTCGTTCCAGACTGATTCATGTATTCGATATTGTTGAAATAACAAGGCGTGCCGCCACCGCAGGCCATAATAAAGGAGCCATGGCTTTCCGTTATGATATGCAGCAGGTCTTTTTCCTTCAGGCGAAATGCTTCCTCTCCTTCCTGTTCAAAAATCTCGTTCACCGTCCTGCCCTCGGCATTGACGATCTGTTCATCGAGGTCGAAAGAGGGCAGGTTCAGACGTTCACTGAGTGCTTTCGCCCAGTGAGATTTGCCAGAGCCCATGAAGCCGATGAGGTATAGTTTCAACCTGATAACTTTTATTCTTTACTCACGCCAATCTGACAAGAACACTTTGCGTCTTTGCGTGAAATTTCACGCAGAGACGCAAAGCAAACAGCCAAGGCGCAAAGAAATTTATTTGAATGCGTTCATTCCTGTCACATCCATCCCCGTAATGAGCAGGTGTATGTCATGCGTACCTTCATAAGTAATGACGCTCTCCAGGTTCATCATATGGCGCATCACGGAATACTCGCCGGTGATTCCCATGCCGCCCAGCATCTGGCGCGCATCACGGCAGATATTGGTAGCGATTTCACACGCGTTTCTTTTTGCCATGCTCACCTGTTGAGGCGTGACTTTTCCTTCATTCATCAATACACCCAGTCGCCAGTTCAGCAGTTGCGCTTTCGTGATTTCGGTCACCATTTCAGCCAGCTTTTTCTGCTGTAACTGGAAACCGCCAATCGGTTTGCCAAACTGTGAACGTTCCTTTGAATATCTCAGTGCCGTGTCATAGCAGTCCATTGCTGCGCCAACAGCTCCCCAGGCTATGCCATATCTTGCTTTGGTAAGACAGCTCAGAGGCCCCTTCAAACCTTTCACGCCGGGAAGTATATTCGCCACAGGCACACGCACATTATCAAATACCAGTTCACCGGTAGCGGAAGCGCGGAGGCTCCATTTTCCATGTGTGGTTGGCGTAGAAAAACCTTCCATGCCACGCTCAACGATCACTCCGCGAACGACGCCCTCATCATCTTTTGCCCAAACCACGGCCACCTGCGAGAAGGGTGCGTTGCTGATCCACATTTTTGCCCCATTGAGAATGATATGATCACCATCGGTACGGAAATTTGTCAGCATGCTGGATGGATCACTTCCATGGTCAGGTTCAGTAAGGCCGAAACAACCCAGCCACTCACCGCTGGCGAGTTTAGGCAAATATTTCATCTTCTGCTCTTCACTTCCGTAAGCATATATAGGGAACATGACGAGCGAACCCTGCACGGAAGCGGTTGACCGCACACCGCTGTCACCCCGCTCAAGTTCCTGCATCATCAGGCCATAAGAGATATAATCCAATCCGCCCCCGCCGTATTCCTGCGGAACGGTTGGTCCGAAACATCCAAGGTCACCAAGTTGCTTCACAATTTGTTGTGGGAATTCTGCTTTTTGGGCATAGTCCTCAATGATGGGTGAGATTTCTTTCTTCACGTAATTTCTCACTGATTCCCTGACAAGCCGGTGCTCTTCAGTAAGCAATTCGTCTACGTTGAAATAGTCCGGACTGGTAAAAAGGTCTGTTCTGGCAGCCATGTACAATCGCATTTAACACCCGGCACCGCCGGGAGCCGCAAAGGTAACAG
>JAEZAM010000071.1 GCA_023430465.1 Bacteroidota bacterium
GGCTGGGGGCTGGGGACTGGGGGCTGGGGACTGGATGGTTGGGGACTGGATGCCGGAAGATTTGGGGTCTGCAGGAAATCATAGTCGTCAATTAATCAAGCCAATCATAGTCCCGACAGCAAAAAACCCCGCCATGATAGCGGGGTTCGGGCAGGGATAAAATGAACTCACTGTTTTACAAATACGCGCGGACCGGTGCCGTAGAGCGGGCTGCCGATGATGCGCCAGGTCGCCCCGGTATTTGTAAATGCGATGTCCGCAAATTCCAGGTCCCCTGCCGTATCATCATGCTGGAAAGGACCGATGAAATTATTCAACGAAGCTTCCACGAAATATCCTATTACGGCAGCATGGCCACCGGTGGCGCCACCTGGATTCTGCACCTTGTACAGACCGGGCGCTACGCGGGTCACATAGGCATTCATACCCGTGAGTTCCCGGAGATAAGTGCCGCTATAGTCTACGGGATTATCCCGGTAACCGACCGCTACGATGCGGGTGGCAGTGGTGGTAAAGATGCCGCTGGCACTCACCTGCTCATACCGAACAAAATACAATCCGGGTTGTGCCGTGCTCACATCATTTTCCGAAGGCTGCACTGTCACTGTACTTCCATCTTCACCCGTGTACGTCGCACCCTGGTCCGTATAGGTACCGCCAACGGGTACGCTTGCGAAATTGCCGCCGATCAGTTCCAGCGTAGGAACTTTCAGAACGCGTGATACGTCCTTTGTCGTTTCTTTCTTGCAGCTACCCAGTGATAATAAAACTGATCCTGCAATAGCAACGATAAGTCTGGTATTTATCATGATAATTTTCTTTAAGGGTTTAATTCTGACCAGTTGTGTTTACATCCCACCAAACTTTATCCGTCACTGTTTTCTGTGGTGGTGTGTTGGGGTTTCTGGTGACTTCCGTGTCCGGATAAAGAATGCGGACAGGGAAGAAATCACCAATGTTGGAGGTTTCAGAGATGGTGAAAATATCCGGGTAGCCGGTTCGTCTCCACTCTGTCCAACCCTCCAGGTTTTGTGTACCATTCAGGCTGACCCACTTCTGGGTAATGATGGCATCGATCTTTTGTTCAAGTGTGCCTGCCGCGGGGTATGTGACGGCGGCCTGGTTGATATAGCTCGTAGCCTGACCGGCAGAGAGACCCCAGTAACTGAACGAAGCGCGGATGCCGTCTTCGTAAAGCTCAGCCGCATTGCCACCACTCCAGCCACGGGCGGCCGCTTCTGCCTGCAGGAAATAACTTTCTGCGGCACTCATCAGGATCACGGGTGCATCCGCTCCTCCATCGGGACCGCCAACGGCAGGGCCAGGCTTTGAATAGCTCTTGTCATTCTGCGAACCTGGCAGATTAGCCCCGTTGCCCTGCACGATCCCCACATGATTACCTGTGTTGGGCGCGGCAGTTGCCACCTGGTAAAATACATCGATGCGCGGGTCGTTTGTTTCTCCCAGGAACTCTATGGAAGTATTGCTGGCGATAAGATTGGCTGATGTCAGGGCCTGGTAGGTCATGTACAGCGGATGCTGGTTGAAGGTAGTTGTAGTGAACTCCATATCCGCATCTTCACCGGTTCCGAGAAACTCAGCACCTGCAGTGGTCATGGCCTGGATGCCGGCCTGAGCAACCTGTGGCCGAACGTATGATTGACGGAGGTAGATGCGAAGCTTGAGTGTATTGATAAATTTTCGCCACATGCTCATATCACCTTGATAATAGAGATCATCCTGACCCGGGTGATCAGAAGAGTTTTCATCAATGAGCGCCAGGGCTTCATCAGCCAGTACGATCAGTTGGTTATATACTTCTTCCTGTGAATCATAGGACGGAGTGGTGTTGGCGGGGTTGAGCGCCTCGCTCAGTGGTATGTCACCATGCAGGTCGGTAAGATATTGATAGATGTATGCCTGCATCGCCTTCGCGATGGCCACATAATTCGGCCGGTTGGTGGCCGTTCCTTCTTCTATGATATACTTGAAATCCTGTAATGGTCCCGCGTAGAGTGAACCCCAGGGAACATTGTAATCTGTGCTAACCACAACATACTGATCGATTGCTTTATACTGACTCGCTGTAGGTCCCTGCGTCCAGTACTGTCCCCACAGCCCACCAAGTATCTGGTATCGGTTCGCCATATTGTACGCGGTATATCCGAGCGCGGATGGAAGCACCAGATCAATGGAGGCCTGTGTTGAATTATTGGGGTCTGTGTTTATATCCAATGCCTTCTTGCAGGATACGCCGGCCACCATGGTGGCAACTATCAGTGCAAGCTTATAGATTCTGTTTAACATGATTCGCTGCTTTAATTGTTGTTAAAATACGATCCTGATATTCGCGCCGTAATTTCTCACAGATGGAATGCTGCCATATTCATAACCCTGTGCATTGCCTGTACCAAATGAACTTGCCTCAGGATCAGAATAGGTATTCTCCTTCGCAGTCTTCAGCCACAGGTTCCGTCCTACAAGACCTACCTGGATACCATTGATGAATTTCACATTCGACAACCATCTTTGCGGCAGACGATAGGACAATGATGCTTCACGCAGTTTGATAAAGCTGGCATCAACCAGGTTTTCCATGGCATTGTTTGATACGAAATTTGTCCAGTAGTCCTGAGCGTCGTTCACCGGGATCGTGTTTGGTATGTACTTGCCGGAACCCGGATCAAATACAGAACTGTTGGGTATCACGAATGCTTCGCGATCATTGTACAATGTCTTGGGATCTGTACCGATAAACGTCTGGAGTGACTTCGTCCGTGAGAAGAAGAGCCCGCCTTTGCGGCCATCAAAAAGCACAGTCAGCGTAAATCCTTTATAGCTGAAAGAATTGAACAAGCTGGCGATGTAGTCGGGGAAATAAGTTCCATATGTTCTTGCTGCAGATTCGGTAAGCGGGAAGCCAGTGGTTGCGCTAACCACTACCCTTCCCAGTGAATCACGAAGGAAACCACTGCCAAAGAATTGTCCGTAAGGTTTGCCCACCTCTGCTACTACGGCACCACCACCGAAACCACCGGGGATTGTTATACTGGTTGTTCCATCGGCGATGCGGTCAACATTGCTTTTGTTCTTGGAGAAAGTAAAGGTTGTTTCCCAGGTGAAATCCTTTGTGCGAACAGGTATGCCTCTAAGAAGTATCTCGATACCCTTGTTTGATACCTGGCCGATGTTCGTCACGCGATTGGTATATCCTACACTGGAAGCAATCGGGAGGGTGATGATCTGGTCGGTAGTTTTATTATAATAATAGGTAAGGTCGATGCCGATACGGCTTTGCAGGAAGGACGCCTCGATACCACCTTCATAGGATGTAGTGAACTCAGGCGTCAGGTTTGGATTGCCGATCGTTGCACCCACCGTAAAGCCGGGGATTCCGTTGAAGGGAAACGTCAACTGGGAATTGTTATACCCGTCTGCAACAATACCTGGTACGAAGTTCGACTGCAGCAGGTATGGGTTTGCATCATTACCCACCTTGGCGGCACTGGCGCGTATTTTACCATAGCTCAACCATTCGGGCATCTGAAATGCATCGGAGAAGACAAACGAGGCGTTCACACTTGGATAGAAGAAACTGTTGTTATTTTTCGGCAATGTAGATGACCAGTCGTTACGGCCGGTTATTCCAATAAACAACCAGTTCTTATAGGACAGGTTCACATCTGCATAAACTCCAAACAGCCGGCGCTTCTGATAAAGATTTGCAACAACGGGCGGTCCGCTGGTATTGCCAAGATTGTACAGGCCGGGTATCACAAGGTCATTGATCTGTGACAACTGGTTGCCATTGTTCCGTTGACGGAAATTGTGACCAACCAATGCACGTAGACCAAAGTTCTGATCAAGCTGGAATTTCATGGAAGCGGTAAGATCACTGGTAAGCTCACGAATATCGATTGCCTGCTCTGAATAAGAACCGGGAAAAGCATTGCCGACATTCTGGTTATCAGGATCGGATATTACCCGTTTTGAAATGATCTGTGTCCGTGCATCGGTTACAACATCGGTACCGATGCGATAAAGGATATCCAGCCATGGCGTTGGTTTATAGCCCAGTTCAATATTTCCCAGTATGCGGTCGACAACGCTCTTGTAAGAATCCTCCCCGAGGAAATACCAGGGATTGACCGTATAGGCGCCATAATAACCGGAAAGCGTATTAAACTTGTTGTTCCGATAATCTTTCAGATCAAGCAGGGAGATGTCGCGTGGCGTCTGCAGCACCTGGTCGTAAGGTGATGGACCCTGGCCCTGGATGCTGAGATCACCCACACCACGGATATAGTTCATCGTGGCGCTGCTGGTAAACTTGGGTGAAAGTTCTGCGGTACCGGTGAAACGCAGGGATGTGCGTTTGTATTCGGTGCCGGGCATGATGCCTTTTTGTATCAATTGATTCGCGGACAGGTAATAGCTGTTGCGATCATTGTTTTGAGAAAACGAAATGCCATTGTTATAGACCTGTCCGATATCGAAGAATTCTTTTACATTATTCTTCAGTGCAACATAGGGTTTCACCTGTTGCTCGCCGTCAACTACCTGGCCCCAGGGGCGGAGCGAACCATCAAATTTTGGTCCCCAGCTAAAGTTTTCCCGGAGGTCTGTTTCCTTATGACCACCCTGTCCGTATTCATTCTGATATTCGGGAATACGCAGGATGGACTCCAGTGCAAATGAACTTGTCAATGTCACCTCAGATTTTTTTGAACCAAGACGTTTACCGCTTTTTGTAGTGATGATCAATGCGCCGTTTGCCGCCCGGCTGCCATAAAGTGCAGCAGCAGCGGGACCTTTCAAGACGGTGACTGACTCCACATCTTCCGGGTTGATATCATTCCCGCGGTTACCGGCATCAACCTGGTTATTGAGGTTATCACCCGGGTCGATCTGTGAGTTGTCGATTGGGATACCATCGACAACAATCAGAGCCTGGTTATTGCCAAGCAGGGAGGTACCACCACGAAACACGATGCGGGTTGAGCTGCCGACACCACCGGAACTGTTGGTAATGTTGACGCCGGCGACCTTACCCTGAAGGGAATTCAATACGGAGCGATCCCGGCCGCGGGTGAGTTCTTCATTGCGGATAGTGGGCGCAGAATAGCCGAGCGTGCGGGCTTCGCGGCGGATACCGGCCGCAGTTACAATCACTTCATTGAGCTCGCGCTGGCGGACTGTCAGTGTGATCGCGATATTATCATCGGTGCCAACGGGCACCTCCTGGTTATCATAGCCAACTGATGAAAGCACCAGTACGCTGCCGGAGGCGGCTGAGATGGTGAAAGAACCGTCTGCGGCGGATTGGGTACTGCTGCGCTGGCCTTTCACGCTGATATTTACCCCTTGCAGAGGTACACCTGCGCCATCAGTGACCCGGCCCCTTATTGTACGTTGCGCCCACACCGAAACGGCGAGTACAAGTACAGCAGTCAATAAGCAAATTAATTTTTTCATACCTGAGTTTTTGGAAATTTTGTGTGATTCTGACGGGGGATGACAGTTCAAATTCTGCTTTAGCTGTTTCAGTAGCGAGGGCTTGTTACCGAAGCGTTATAAAATGATCTTGAAACCGTATTACCGGAAATCGAAGGAAAACACGCCTCGCAGATTTGGCGAAGGAAAAGTTAAATGGAGGTCAAAGGGTTTATCTTTGAAGCCAGGGAAAGAATATACATTATGAGCGATATCATACACACTCAGCAGGCAGCCAAACCTCTTGGCGCCTATCCCCATGCAAGGCGGGCGGGCGGACTGCTCTTCCTTTCAGGAATAGGCCCCCGCGACCCACAGACCAACCAGGTGCCTGGGCTTGTACTGGGTGAAGACGGTACCATCATTTCACACGATATCAGGGAAGAATGTCATGCGGTGTTCCGGAATGTGAAGGCCGTGCTCGAGGCAAGCGGGAGCAATTGGGAAAGCATCATCGATGTGACCGTATTCCTGACCAACATGAAAAAGGATTTCCCCGTTTACAATGAAATTTATGCGGAATATTTTAGCCACGTGCAGGCCTGCCGCACAACGGTGGAAGTAAAAAGCCTCCCCACTCCGATTTCCATTGAACTGAAAGTTATTGCCACCATCAATTGATTATCACGCATGACGTTTAATGACAGCAAAACCCTGGCAGAAGAACTGGATGCAGGGGATGAACTCAGATCATACCGCGACAGGTTCTTTATCCCGAAACATAAGGACGGCTCGGACAAGATATATTTCACAGGTAATTCATTGGGTCTGCAGCCCAAATCAGTCAGGGATCACATAGCCGTTGAACTGGAAGACTGGGCAACACATGGTGTAGAAGGTCATTTTGATGGCAAAAATCCCTGGCTCTCCTATCATGAATTATTCCCTGAACGAATTGCACCGGTTGTGGGTGCACTGCCACACGAGGTTGTAGTGATGAATCAGCTCACGGTCAACCTACATTTGCTGATGGTCAGTTTCTACCGACCTACATCAGCCCGGTTCCGCATCATCTGCGAGGCTAAAGCCTTTCCCTCCGACCAGTACGCACTGGAAAGCCAGGTCCGTTTTCACGGATATGACCCGGCCGAAGCCATTATAGAAGTAACCCCACGTGAGGGTGAATATCATTTGCGCCAGGAGGACATCGAAGAGATGATACATCAGTATCGCGACAGTGTAAGTCTTGTGTTATTTGGCGGAGTCAACTACTATACCGGGCAGTTGTTTGATATGGACGCTATCACGAAGGCTGCACATGCTGCTGGTGCTATTGCGGGATTTGATCTTGCGCATGCAGCGGGAAACGTCGAGTTGAAATTGCACGAGTGGGACGTTGATTTCGCCTGCTGGTGCTCCTATAAATATTTGAATTCGGGCCCCGGCGGCGTGGCAGGAATATTCATCCATGAAAAACATGCTCGCAACAAGAATATCCCTCGGTTTGCGGGTTGGTGGGGACATGACAAAGGCAGCCGGTTCCGAATGGAAAAAGGATTCGATGCGATCGATAGCGCAGAAGGCTGGCAATTGAGTAATGCTCCTGTCATCAGTATGGCTGTGCATAAAGCCTCCCTTGATATTTTCCAGGAAGCGGGAATGGACAAACTGCATGCAAAACGAACCAGGCTATCTGCATACCTCCACTATCTGCTCTCCACACTGAATACGGACCAGCTACAAATCATTACGCCATTGGAACCTGCATCGCATGGTTGCCAGGTATCTATGCTGGTAAGACCAGATGGAAAAGAGTGTTTCCGTAAACTGACAGAGGCAGGCGTTGTTGCAGATTGGCGCGAGCCCGATGTAATCCGGATCGCTCCGGTACCACTCTATAACAGCTACATGGATGTTTGGAAATTTGTCAGCATCCTCCGGACGATTTTGAAAACGAACTAATCTCTAACTTAATTATGCCAACAAAAAAAAGCATAACGATCATTGGAGCAGGACTTGTGGGATCGCTCCTGGGTATCTTTTTGGTAAAGAAAGGATATCTCGTGACCATTTATGAGCGGCGCAGCGATATGCGTAAATCGGGTACTACCGCCGGCAGATCGATTAACCTTGCATTGAGTGATCGTGGCTTGCTTGCCTTGCAGCAAACCGGCATCAGCGAGGATATCCTGCAAATCGCGATCCCCATGCATGGCAGGCAGATTCATCATCCCGATGGCAGCGGCGCCTTCCAGCCATATGGCCGTGAAGGGCAGTACATCAATTCGGTATCAAGGGGTGAATTGAATAAACAGTTGATGACGATCGCTGAAAATGAAGGTGTACAGATATTCTTCGAACGGCGGTGTGAAGAGATCGACTGGCAAACCAAAACGATCTTGTTTTCAATAGACAGTACACCGGCAACGGAGGAGGTCAACTTTGACCTGCTCTTCGCTGCCGATGGTGCATTCTCCGCCGGCCGGCTTCAACACCAACTGCATCATTCGCAGTGCAACTATCAACAATTCTACATCGACTGCGGGTATAAAGAGCTGACAATACCTGCGGGTACGGACGCAGCAGGCAATGCTGTATTTGCTCTTGAGCCAAACGCTTTGCACATCTGGCCGAGAAAGGACTATATGCTGATCGCGCTGCCGAATCCTGATAAGACATTTACCTGCACCTTGTTCTTCCCTATGAAAGGCGAACTGTCCTTCGAAGGGTTGGACACCAAACCGAAAGTGGAAGAATTTTTCCGACAGAATTTCCCTGACCTGCAGCCACATATTGCGTCTTTCACCGATGATTTTTTTCAGAACCCGGTGTCAACGCTTGTCACGGTGAAATGTGACCCCTGGATACGCAGGGATCATTTCGCCCTTATCGGCGATGCCGCCCATGCCATCGTTCCTTTCTTTGGACAGGGCATGAATTGCGGCTTCGAAGATTGCCGGATCCTCAGTGAGCTCATCGATCTGCATAAGGGCGACTGGCCGGCAATACTGCAAGCTTACCAGGAGCTCAGGAAACCAGACGCGGATGCCATTGCTGATCTCGCGATCCTTAATTTCACTGAAATGCGGGAAAGAACTGCGGATCCGAAATTCCTGTTGCAGAAATAAATCGAAGGCATTCTTCATGAGAAATACCCCAACGAATGGATTCCTGCCTATACGATGGTAACATTCAGTCCGCATACGAGATATTCCACCGCACTTCAGAAAGGACAACTCCAGGAGCATATCATGCAGGAATTCATGCAGCTTTCTGATATCAATGAGCGATGGAATGACAATTCTTTGCACGAACAGATCATCAACAAAATTAAAACAGCACAATCGCCAGCAATATGACCCGCGAAGAACTGATAGCTCAGATAGAGAAAAAGAAATCATACCTCTGCGTTGGCCTCGATACTGACCCGGCCCTGATACCCTCCTACCTGCTTGGATTCCCCGATCCGGTATTTGAATTCAACAAAGCGATCATCGATGCTACGCGCGAATACTGCGTAAGCTATAAGATCAATACTGCTTTTTATGAAGCACTGGGTGTGAAGGGCTGGGAGGCCATGGAAAAAACGGTCAACTACATTGGTGAGGAGCATTTCCGCATTGCTGATGCAAAGCGTGGGGATATTGGCAATACCTCTTCCCGGTATGCAGAAGCCTTTTTCAATAAAATGCCGTTCGATGCAGTGACCGTTGCGCCTTACATGGGGGAAGACTCCGTGCGGCCATTCCTTGAATATCCCGGTAAATGGGCGATTGTGCTTGGATTGACATCCAATAAAGGTGCGCGTGATTTTGAACTGCAGCAATCTGCCGGCCAGTTATTATATGAGCGTGTGTTGACCACGGTGAGTGAGTGGGGCGACCCCGGCAACCTGATGTTTGTGGTAGGCGCCACCCAGGCTGAGGAATTTGAAAACATCCGCCGGCTGGTGCCGAAGCATTTTCTGCTGGTGCCGGGTGTGGGTGCGCAGGGAGGAAGCCTGAAAGATATTTCGGAAAAAGCGATGATAGAAGGAACGGGGTTATTGGTAAATGCAAGCCGTGCGATCATATATGCATCCAACGGATCTGATTTTGCAAAAGTCGCTGGTGAAAAGGCAAGAGAGTACCAGGTCGAAATGAGTGAGTATTTGAACAAACTCAAAATTCAAAACTCAAAACTTAAAAAATGAAATAAGGATTTTAACATCGCTTGGATTTTTGAATTTTACATTTTGAGTTTTTATTTAACTTTTACCTCCACGCAAACATTTTTTGCGTCAGTAAAAAAACGCAGCGCTTCCCAGCCGCCTTCTCTTCCCATGCCGCTGTTCTTGACCCCACCGAATGGTGTCCGCAGGTCGCGGAGTAGCCAGCAGTTTATCCAGATAATTCCGGCCTCAAGCCCGGCAGCTACGCGGTTTGCTACAGATATATCGCTGGTCCATATAGTTGCGGCAAGTCCATATTCAGTTGCATTCGCTAATTGAAGCGCCTCTGCTTCGGTATGGAAAGGTTGCAGCGTGACGACAGGCCCGAATATTTCCTGCTGATTGGTGGCGCAGTCCGGCCCTATGCCTTCAAATACAGCCGGCTGGATGAATAAACCATCTGCACAACGACCTGAAAGTTTAACCGCCGTACCACCACATAGTAATTTTCCTCCTTCCTGCCTTGCTGTATCGATTCCCCGCATGATCTTTTCATAATGAACACGGCTCACGATAGCTCCTTGTTCAGAACGATCATCCAACGGATCACCAACTCTCAAGGCTGCAGTTCGCTGCACAAACTCGTCCCGGAATTTCTCATAGACCGATGCTTCTACCAGGATGCGGCTTCCGCAAAGACATATCTCTCCCTGATTGCTGAAAGATGATTGAAGAATCGTCTTCATCATTTTTTCCCAATCACAATCCGCAAATACAATTGCAGGATTCTTGCCACCAAGTTCGAGTGAAAGCTTTTTGAATTTCGGCGCCGCCAGCGAAGCGATGCGCTCACCTGCTCTCGTGCTTCCGGTAAATGATATCGCTTTCACTTTCGGATGCGTCACAATGGCTTCACCTGCAATAGGACCGGTACCGTGAATGATGTTAAGCACACCTGCTGGCAGCCCCACTTCTTTGCATATGCCCGCGAGCAGGTGCGCGGTCAGCGGTGTTACTTCAGATGGCTTGGCCACCACACAATTCCCCGCGGCAAGGGCGGGAGCTATTTTCCACGTGAACAAATACAGTGGCAGGTTCCAGGGGGATATGCAACCCACTACGCCGATAGGTTGACGCAGCGTATAGTTGATCGTGCCATCCGTCATGTTATGACTCTCACTCGCAAAATGCATGATGCCTGTAGCAAAAAACCGGAAGTTAGCAGAGGCTCGTGGAATATCTACGCGGCGGCTAAGGCTAAGCGGTTTGCCATTGTCATAGGTTTCTGCAAGCGCAAGTTCCTCCAGGCGAATATCGATGAGATCAGCGATGCGATTGAGTATTTTGAATCGTTCTTCGGCAGATGTGCTGCTCCAGGCGGGGAACGCTTTCGTTGCAGCCTCAACGGCTATCTCAACATCTCTTATCCCCGATTCAGGAATGTGTCCTAAAAGTGTATTGGTTGCCGGGTTGATATTATCCAGGTAGTTGCCGGAAAGCGGGGCTCGAAATTCACCACCAACAAAATTTTCTATGTTCGGAAAGATGTGATCCATAAATATGATTGCGCTGCGGTCAGATAGAACCGGTGCGTCCTCCGTCAACCGGAATACTTACACCATTTATATAAGATGCAGCCGGTGTTGCAAGAAAAGCGGCCATGGAAGCCACTTCAGCGGCATCGGCAAATCGTCGCGCGGGGACTTCCGTTTGCATTTCTTTGGTAATCTCCTCTTCCGATATACCACGTTTGGCAGCCATGTTTTTAATAAGGACTTCCAGTCGCTGGGTTTTAGTGAATCCCGGTAACACATTGTTGACGGTGATGCCATCCCCCGCCAGCTCATTCGACATGGTCTTTGCCCAGGAAGCCATTGCCCCGCGGATGGTATTTGACACTCCCAGGTTGCGAAGGGGTATCCTGACAGAAGTGGATATGATATTAATGATCCGGCCGAACTGCTGTTGTCGCATGCCAGGCACCACGATCTTGCTGAGAACATGTGCACAGATAACGTGACGGTTAAAGGTGTCGATGAAATCCTCTTCTGCCGCGTCTGTGATGGGACCCGCCGGCGGGCCGCCGGTATTGTTTACGAGGATACTTATCGTTTTTCCAGCAAGTTCGCGGGCTGCTGTTTCCTTCAATTTCTCCGGCAGTGAAAAATCAGCGATGAAGTAGCTGTGTTTCTGACCTGCATCTGCTGCGAGGGTAGCCAGACTCTCTTTCAGGGAGACTTCATTGCGTGCCACAAGTATGCAGGAGCATCCAAGCAGCGCCAGTTCCTGCGCCGTGGCCAGGCCAATGCCCTGCGAACTGCCACATACTACGGCCGTGTGGCCATTCAGGGATAAATTCATACCGTCAAACCTACTGCAAATTTGTTGTAATTTCCGGCCGGTTCACGAAACCGGGTTCGCATAAGCGGGCCGCACGTTCACCTCATAAAAAAACAGTGCTATGCCAGTCTCCGCCCCATTCAATCTGAAGAAATGGATCAATGACAACAGGGATCTCCTGAAACCTCCTGTTGGAAATCAGTGTGTCTATAAGAATGCCGAGAATTTTATCGTGATGGTTGTTGGTGGTCCTAATGCCCGCAAAGACTATCATTACAATGAAAGTGAGGAATTGTACTACCAGGTTGAAGGCAATATTGTGCTTAAGATAATTGATGACGGTGTGCCCCGATCCATACCGATCAACGAGGGTGATATGTTTCTTCTCCCGCCTCGCACGCCCCACTCGCCACAACGTGGGCCAGACACGGTAGGGCTGGTGATTGAAAAGATCAGGGAAGATGAAGAGGAAGAGAAAGATGCGTTCATGTGGTTCTGTGAAAATTGTGGCAATAAACTATACGAGGAGACGGTATTTGTAAAAGATATCGTGACACAACTGCCTCCCATCATGAATAATTTTTGGGGAGATATGGAGAAGCGCACCTGCAGCAAATGCGGTACGGTGATCGAAAAGCCTTAACAATTCAATTCTTAAGCGTATTTTGAAAATAGACATACACACCCATATCATGCCCGCGCAAATGCCAAACTGGGTGAAGAAATTTGGCTACGGCGAGTTTATCCATCTCGAACACCGCAACTGCGAAGCATGCATGATGAAAGGTGACAGGTTATTTCGCGTAGTGGAAGCCAATTGCTATGATGATGCAGCGAGATTGCCCGAGATGGATGCGACCGGTGTGGACATACAGGTTTTGTCAACCATTCCCGTTCTATTCAATTATTGGGCGAAGCCCGCAGATGGAAATGACACCGCGCGATTCTTCAATGATCATATTGCAGAAGTAGTATCGAGACATCCGGACCGATTCATAGGACTTGGAACGGTTGCCATGCAGGATGTCGACCTGGCGGTGAGGGAAATGGAACGTTGTAAAAAGGAGTTGGCGTTCCCCGGCCTGGAGATTGGAAGTAACATCAATGGAAAAAATCTTTCCGATCCGGCATTGTTCCCATTTTATGCAGCAGCGGAACAACTGGGCTGTGCATTATTTATACATCCCTGGGAAATGATGGGTGAAGACCAGATGGCGAAATACTGGCTGCCCTGGCTGGTTGGCATGCCGGCAGAAACAAGCCGTGCGATCTGTTCCATGATATTCGGGGGAGTGTTTGAAAAGTTCCCGAAGCTGCGCGTTGCGTTTGCACATGGTGGTGGTTCATTTCCTTTTACGCTTGGGCGGATTGAGCATGGCTTCGCTGTGAGGCCCGACCTTGTTGCAGTTGACAATCCAATCAATCCCCGGGAATACCTGGGCCGCTTCTGGGTAGACAGCCTTGTACATGATCAGGCAGCTTTGGAATTCCTGTTGAAGGTAATAGGTGAAGATCATATCTGCACCGGGTCAGATTATCCATTTCCGCTGGGGGAACATAAACCAGGTGCGTTGGTTGATTCAATGCCTTATAGTGCAGAGATAAAGCAAAAAATGCACTACAGGAATGCTGTGAATTTTCTGGGGATAACCGTACCGTTAGGTAACCTGTAGAAACAGCCTAACATTGGTCGTTGTTGCCGGCAGGAACACGGCATATTTGCAGTTACATTGTAATTACTTAAACTGCCTTATGCAGCTTCCAATTATCGATATCGGTACATCGAAGGGAATTCTTTTGCCTAAAACACTTCTCGATAAATACAATATCGACGACAAGGTTGAGATGATATTGAAAGAAGGATACATTATTCTTAAACCGAAAGCTGAACCCAGAAAGGGCTGGGACAAAGCGTTCAAACAAATGCACGAGAACGGTGATGACAAGCTATTGATAGGTGACGTATTTGAAGATGAGTGAACTGCTCCAGTAATCTTTATGCAATAAATGTTGTGAACTCAACCCCATGGTGATTGACGAACATATTCTCCACTAACCGACTACCTGAACGGATCAAGGTTGGTGCTAATTAAACAAATCCGGGAAATCGGAGATGATCCCATCCACCCCCATTTTTTTCAGGTCTTCAATCTTCTCGCGTGTGTTCACCGTCCACGGTATAACCTTTATACCCATCTCATGACATTTCTGTACGAGTTCAGCAGTGACAAGCTGATAGGAAGGGCTGTAAATGGTAGGACGAAAACCCAGTGATTGCAACTGACCATTCAACCCACGTTCATCAAAATCTTCAATGAGCATGGCCGTTTTGACGTTCGGGTATTTTTTATGCAAATACTGCAAAGTGCGGAAATCGAACGACTGGATGATCACCCTGTCTTCGATTTGCTTTTGCCGGATCACCGCCATCAGCAATTCCACGAACTCCGCCGGTGCCGGGTGATAGAGGTTATCCGTGGTAGGTTCCGATTTTGTTTCGATATTGAAAAAAGGTAAAGGCCGGCGACTAGTCATCATATAAGCCGTGATACTGTCGATCACTTCGCTTAGCAGCGGCTTGTACGCGGCCACTTTCTGCTGCCCCGGGAAACGCGGATGCGGTCTCAGCCCCACATCAAATCTCCGCACCTCATCATAATTCATCTTATAGATGTTCAGGCTTTTTTCCTCCGCCGCTGTGACAGGCTGTCCATCCGGCTTCGTGCTGATCTCATGATTGAAAAAAGGCTCATGGGACAGGACAACTTTTTTATCCTTTGTCACTACCACATCCATTTCAAGCGTGTGTACGCTGAGGTCCAGCGCCAGCTTCATGGCCGGGATGGAATTCTCCGGCATCAATCCGCGGCTCCCGCGGTGGCCTTGTGTATCGAACACTTCCTGCATCTTACCTGACTCCTGGGCCTTATTGCTGACATGGCAGGCTGCCACTACGCATACAATGGAAAGGATGTAATTGACTGGTCTGATCGTTTTCATGATAGTGCTGCAAATTTACAGCACCTCAGGTAGTTGTTGCCTTAAATAATTGTGATCTCCTCTTCTCCATCTCTGCGGCTATCTGCCTGGCGTCCGCATCACCATCAGAAAGTTTGCGGATGATATTATCATAGCTTTCCTCGTCCCGGTTCTGGCTCAGCTTGAACACATTTTCAATACTGGTCACTTCGATCTCGAAAACAACAATCGCGTGTTTCAGCCGGTTGACATACTCAGATGAAAGGTCTTCGAAATTGGAGCCGGAGGAAGGGTCATTCTCGTAATAGTTGGTGGTACGCCGCATGTTTTCCAAAAGTGAGGCATCATCCTGGAAACGGAGAATCCCGCGCGCATGAACGCTCATGTAGTTCCAGGTGGAAGCCTGTTTCTGGTCCTTGTACCAGCTTGCGCTGACATAACAATCAGGTCCTGTGAACACGGCAAGGACATTCGGGTTGCTCATGAAGGCTTTGTGATGATCTGTATTCTTCATGATGTGCGCCGATAAGTAAAGGGTTCCATCACGTTCATCAGCAAAAAAAGGAACCTGCGTGGCTACAAGCTCGCCGGCGGTGTTGACACCGGTAAGGAAAGCGAATGGATAACGGCGGATGAAATCTCTCACGACCTGCTGGTCGCGTTCTTTGAAATCGGGTAAGCTGTACATGCTGGCTAAGGTTTTAAAGCGCATAGCTACACAGTAACGGCGATCCGCTCGGCGCTCAGGTTGGCATTCCGCATGGATACGCTGCGTACTACATAACTGGCAAAGTCTTCAAAGGCCTTACGTGTGATGAAATCATCACCGGTCATGATCGGTGTACCATGGTCTCCACCTTCACGGATGCTTTGAACCAGCGGTATCTGTCCAAGAAACGGAAGATCATATTCTTCCGCCAGGCGTTTACCACCATCTTTTCCAAAAATATAGTACCGGTTATTTGGTAACTCAGCGGGTGTAAAATAGCTCATGTTCTCTACCAGTCCTATCACCGGAACATTCAGTTGCGCCTGCCCAAACATGGCGATACCTTTTTTGGCGTCAGCGAGTGCCACATCCTGGGGAGTAGTGACGATGACCGATCCCGTGACCGGTACCGTTTGCATAAGTGTAAGATGGATATCGCCGGTGCCGGGTGGCATGTCTATTACGAGATAATCGAGGTCGCCCCAGTGAACATCCGTAACAAACTGGCGGATGGCACTGCTGGCCATCGGGCCACGCCAAACCACGGCATTTTTTTCATCAACCAGCAAACCAATACTCAGCAATTTGATCCCGTATTTCTCCAGGGGAACGATCATGCCTTTTCCTTCGATCTCCACCATCATCGGGCGTTCGCCACGCACACCAAACATAATGGGCACTGAAGGGCCATAAATGTCTGCATCCATCAACCCTACCCTTGCTCCGCCTTGTGAAAGAGCCAGGGCAAGATTGGCAGCGACGGTTGATTTTCCAACACCGCCTTTACCACTCACTACGGCAATGATATTCTTTACTCCGGGAAGAACGGATTTATTGTCAGTACGCTTGGTAGTTGTGTTTGAGGTGAAATTTACCTTAACAACAGCTTCTTTATCGACCAGTAGTTTTACCGCGTTGATACATGCATTCTGGATCATGTCCTTCATGGGGCAGGCGGGTGTGGTCAATACAACGGTGAAGGATACATTTTTTCCATCAATAACGATATCCTTCACCATATTGAGGGTTACCAGGTCTTTGCCCAGGTCAGGCTCCTGCACATTGCTCAGCGCTTCAAGTACTTTTTCGGTGGTCATTTTCAAAGTTTCTGTTAAAAAAGAACGGGACTGCAAAGGTAACCATTGACTACCCTATTTTGTTGGCTTATTTAAGCCACTCTTACTTATTTTTGGAACCGTGAAGAAACTTCTACCATACCTCCTGATTGCTGCTTTTTTCCTCCCTTCTGCCGCCAGGGCACAGTTTGAAACGGCCCGCGATTCTGTCGTTCAGTTGTATGGTGTGATCATGACCGCAGACAGCCTGGAAGGTATTCCGGCGGTGAGCGTAATGATAAAGGGGCAAAACAGGGGTACCCTGACAAATGCGGAAGGTGTATTTTCCATCGTTGTGCTGAAAGGTGATGAAGTAGAGTTTACCCACGTCAGTTATAAACCAAAGACCATCATTGTTCCACGTGATATGCAGGGCAACCAGTTCAGTGTGATCCAACTGATGGTGAAGGATACGGTGTACCTGCCGGCGACGATTATCCGGCCGCGGCCCACGCCCGAGCAGTTTGCACGGGATTTTGTAAATACGAAAGTACCGGATGACGATATTGAAATCGCGCGACAGAATACCAGCGCCGCCAAACGCCGGGTTCTCCTTCAGACTACTCCGGGTGATGGTGGAGAGGCTACTACAATGCAGTTCAAAAAAGTAGCCAACAGGGCGGTTTACCAGGGCCAGGTTCCGCCGATGAATCTTTTCAACCCTGCAGCCTGGGCAGATTTTGTTGAATCCTGGAAGCGCGGCGATTTTAAGAAAAAGCGCTAGTTCCATTAATTATTTTGCACTTGCCATCCAGTGTCCGACTTTCGCCGGACCAAATTCACCATATGAAAAATATATCAGTGATCGGTGCAGGAACCATGGGAAATGGCATTGCACACGTCTTTGCACAGAACGGCTTCCAGGTTAACCTGATCGATGTTTCACAACCCCAGTTGGATAAGGCTTTGGCAACGATCAGCAAAAATCTCGATCGCCAGGTAGCAAAAGGCTCGATAACGGAAGAGATAAAAGCCAGTACCCTTGCCAATCTCTCTACCTACTCAAGCTTTGCAGCAATCGCCGGCTCTGACCTGGTGGTGGAGGCTGCTACGGAGAATACCGAGCTAAAGTTGAAAATATTCAAACAGCTCGATGAGGCCGCAAAACCCGGTTGTATCCTCGCCACGAATACCTCTTCCATATCCATTACTAAAATAGCTGCCGCAACGTCACGCCCCGAATCGGTGATCGGTATGCACTTCATGAATCCCGTACCGGTGATGAAGCTGGTAGAGATCATCAACGGCTATGCAACGGCCAAAGAGGTTACGGAAAACGTGGTGGCATTGAGTTCCCAATTGGGAAAAACGCCCTGCGTGGTGAATGATTATCCGGGCTTCGTAGCAAACCGCATCCTGATGCCAATGATCAACGAGGCGATCATCACGTTGTTTGAGGGGGTAGCAGGTGTGACCGAGATAGATACTGTGATGAAACTCGGCATGGCTCACCCGATGGGGCCGTTGCAACTGGCAGACTTCATAGGCCTGGATGTTTGCCTGGCGATACTGAATGTATTGCATGATGGCTTTGGTAATCCAAAATATGCGCCCTGTCCATTGCTGGTGAACATGGTAACTGCAGGCCGACTGGGCGTTAAATCAGGTGAAGGATTCTACACCTATAACCCGGGCAGCAAAGAAGCGACAGTAAGTGCGTCTTTTCGCTAGACTGTGCTGAGATGTTGTTGCTTTGCGTTGGCGGCGATAAATAGTGCAAACGCCCCTATTGCCAGGTCTTTCAACAGGCTGATCAATGCCATTTGCTTCATCTCTGCGTCACCGGCCTCGCGGTAATTGGGCAAATGAATGAGGATCACAAAACTGAACAACAGGATGGCGAGCAGGTAACCCGCAAAGCCAACGAAGCGATTGATGATAAGCGCGACTGCTGCAACGATAAAGGCGATACCAACCAGGTAGACCCATAGTATACCCCCGGGGAGGAACGGGGGCACAAAGACCAGCATGGAATCGGGGTTACGGAAATGCTGGATACCAAAGACAATCATGACGATGGCGAGCAGCCAGATGGCTGTCCGGGAGATGTAATGTCGTATCATAAAAAGAGCTTTAGTCCTTTTAAGTTACGAAATAGGGCAGACTGCATCCGGATTCGTTTTGCACATTCTGCTGGTTCGCAGCCTCCTAAAGGTTGTCAACCTTTAAAAGGTTGACAACTTTCGATTTTGCGCGGTTTAGACAGTTCCTGAGGCGTGAATAAACGCCCCGCTGTGGATAATGACACGAATTTTTCGCCGTTACCAAATGCTAACCCGTTTTTATCAACTGCATTTCGACGCCGCGAAGATCCTTCAATTTGTATTGTACCTCGTCTTCCCGCGTAACAGGCACACCGATCTCCAGTGCACAAAACAGGTTTGTTTCCTGTTTCCCCACAACACAATCAAACTGCTTTACGATGCGCATCACCTCGTTCATCATGGTGTAGTCAAACTCCACCCTGTACTGGCGCAGGAAAGGTTTCTGCACAAGTGGTGTAACCTGCAGCGCCATCGATGCCGCATTCTTGTAGGCATTGATAAGCCCTGGAACACCCAGAAGACTGCCGCCAAAATAGCGAACGACAATGATGAGCACATTGGTCACGCCCTTTGCATCGATCTGCCCGAGGATGGGCCGGCCCGCAGTACCCGATGGTTCGCCATCATCACTGACACGATAAGTATTGCCATCAAAACCCAGCCTGTATGCAAAGCAATGGTGCGTAGCCTTTGCATGTTCCTTTTTGATCTCGGCAAGCTTATCCTTGAATCCCGCAACGTCTGCCAATGGAAATGTATACCCGATGAACCTGCTTCCGCGGTCTCTAAACTCGGCCATACCGGGCCGTTCTATAGTAATGTAGTGGTCAGTTGCCAACAACGTCATTTTTATAATAATTGATAGTATCCGGACCTGAATGCACAATGTTGGTCACCGGAAGCGCGCTGTGAACAGTTGGCGCAGAAATGCCCGCTGCTGCAACAACGGTCGAACTCCGGATGATCCTGAGCTCATCAAAATAACCGGCATCGAGAAAGGCCTGCAGTGTTTTTTGTCCACCCTCCACAAGCACGCTTGCGATACCAAGGCCGGCTAGCTCTTTCATGATACCCTTTACGCCATCAGCCGGATCAACTTTGCGGTAGCGGATAAGCCCCTTGTCGCTGTCTTCTTTGTGATTGATCACATTAACAGGCCGGCCATCTGTGAAAAGCCGCAAACGCGTTGAAAGTGTCAGCGCAGGATCGATCACAAAACGATGCGGTGAAATGCCATGCCATAGCCGGTTGTCCAGCAGCGGGTCGTCTGCCGCGGCAGTTCCGGCACCGATGAGGATCGCTGCCTCCTCGCTTCTCCACCGATGGACAAGGCGGTTCGTAACCTCATCACTTATCAGTAAACGACGACCAGGGATGCCTATTTTTCCGTCTGCTGTTTCCGCCCATTTCAGTATGATGTATGGTCGGTGGAGTAGTTGATGTGTAAAAAATCGTTTATTCAGTTCACGGCATTTCTCCGCCATTTTTCCGTCCATTACCAATACATCTCTTCCGGCCTCCCTGAGGCGCGTGATACCGCGGCCGTTGACTTCCCTGAAAGGATCCTCTGTCCCGATAACGATTACGGGTATGTTCTCCCGGATGATCAGATCCGCGCACGGCGGTGTTTTACCAAAATGGGCACATGGCTCCAGGCTCACATACATTGCTGACTTTGGAATGAGTTCACGGTCGGCCTCGCTCACAGCGTTGACGCAGTTAACTTCCGCGTGAGGACCGCCAAATCGCTCATGATATCCCTCACCTATGATACGGCCGTTGCAAACCAGCACCGCCCCAACCATCGGGTTGGGCGCCGTTGCACCCATACCCCGACGGGCAAGGTCGATACAACGCAACATGTACTGATCGTGCTGATCCATCCGGCAAAAGTAAATGAATTAAGTTTGCTGGTATGATGATCCGGTTGGTTTTGAAACATTGCGTTGAACGCCTGAGTCCGGGCTATGGAACAGATGAAGCCATCGCGATCAGCCGGTGGCTGATCAGCTCAGTCACGGGGAGAGGAGAGCAGGATATCTCCTTTTCCAACTCCGACCCTGCGGATGATGCACAGCTTGAAAAAGTCAACGAACACCTCGTTTCGTTGCTGCAGGGTGTCCCGCTTCAGTATGTGTTAGAAGAAGCCTGGTTCTGCGGTTTGAAATTTCATGTTGATAAGAGGGTACTGATCCCCAGACCGGAAACGGAAGAACTGGTGGAGTGGATAGTGGATGATATCCGTTTCCCCCTGGACAAACTACGCATCCTCGACCTGGGTACAGGCAGCGGATGTATCCCGATTGCACTGAGAAGACGATTAGGCACGCCGGAAGTGTATGGTTGCGACATCAGCCGGGATGCACTTGCGGTCGCCCGGATGAACGCAGCTCGATTAGCGGTGTCAGTGGATTTTTTTCAGTATGATATGTTATCGGATGCATTGCCCGCCTGCGGGAGACTCGATATTCTCGTCAGCAATCCTCCTTACATACCACTGGCCGAGATGCACGAAATGGCAACTCATGTGACAGAGCACGAACCACACGGAGCCCTGTTTGTACCGGACAATGATCCCCTCCTCTTTTACCGTTCAATTGCACGAAAGGGAAAAGAACTGCTGAACAGTAAGGGAATAATTTATCTGGAACTGCATAGCGGACACGGTGTGGAAACTGCTGACCTTTTTACGGAATCCGGTTACCGTGTTGAATTGAGAAAAGATATGTCGGGAAATACACGCATGCTGAAAGCGATAAGATCGTAAAAGCCGGAATAACTATTTCACCACAGCAACGGCTTTGGCTCCGTATAATTTTGACAGGCGGATAATACGAAACACTTCCCCATAATGCGCTGCGGTATCGGCATTGATGACCACTGTCGGCGTGTCAACGGTTTCTTTGAAACGGTTGATCTCCTGTACCAGGGCAGAATCGATCATAGACATATCAACTGCTTTAGCGCCGAGATAAAAATGCTGTTCTTTATCGATGGAGACCATGATATTTTGTTTGGCCTTGGTATCCTTCGTTCCCCGTGGATTTGACACGCTGACTACATTCGGATTAGCCATGGTAGCCACGATAAGGAAGAACATCAGCAGGATGAACAGGATATCGTTCAACGAATCTGTGGCCACTTCCGATGCCTCGCCTCTATGCTTCTTTCTGAATTTCATCGTCGATTATTTTGTGGGCTCCTGGAGGATGTCAAGAAAATCTGCTGTAGCGGCTTCCATCTTATTGGCAGTTTTATCAATCTGGGTATTGAGGTAGCTGTACGCGAGATAGGCACCCAGACCGATCACCAGGCCGGTGATAGAGGTGATGAGTTTTGTATAAATACCTCCGGCGATGGTTCCCACTTCAAAATCGTTTGAGTTGTTGATACCGGAAAATAGTTGCATAAGACCAACAAGAGTACCGACGAATCCGAAGATCGGCGCGGCTTTCGCGACCACGGCAAGTATGCCCAGGTTCTTTTCCAGCTTGTACATTTCCAGTTGGCCAACATTGTTCATGCTGCGCTCGATGCTTTCTATCTCCTTCCCGATGCGCTGCAAACCTTTATCCACGATACGGGCGACGGGGTTGTTCGTATTCTTTGCAAAAGAACGGGCGGCAACAACATTGCCGTTGACGATATTATCCCGGATCATGTTCATGAAGTTGCTGTCGATCTTAGCTGCATTACGGATAGCAATTGTCCTTTCTGCAAAAACATATACTGCCACCAGTAACATGATACCGAGTGGGATCATGATCCAGCCACCCATGCTCAACAATTCAAAAAAACTAAGCTGGCCATCCTTGTTAGTATCTCCTGCCGCGAATTTTGTAACCTGCGTCATTGTATTCACGATCTGTAAAAGGTCGAACATAGTTGCTTCTTTAGGTGCGTAAATGTAAGATTTGCCGGATAATTCCGATTTTGATTATTATCAACATGCCTGAATAAATAAGCGATGACAGCACCCTGCCTTCGCCTTTATCGACGCATCGAAAGAACGAAAAAAAAGATGCCACGTTGTGAGTGGCATCTAAGTTTTGGAGTTATTTAACAAGAAGCTTTCTGCGAGGTCTATCCGTTGAATGATGCAGTACCAGCCTGCTTCAGCATGAGTGCCTGGATCTGTTTCATCGTGGATTCCATTCCCTGCGCGCTTCCATCGAGGAAGATCACGTTACCCTTGCCATACTCTGCAAAATTCTTGATGGCTTCGGTCCACATACTGAAGAGTATGACGTTTGTATCGAGGTTAGCCTGTTTCATTTGCTCGGCGGCTTCTGTCATACCGGCTGCAACTTCTTTACGGAAGAGTGCAACACCCTGACCACGGAGCCTGGCAGCTTCCTTCTCCGCTTCAGCAGATATCTTGATGGAGTTACCATCCGCCTCAGCTTGTTTCGTTTTGGTGATAAGGAGGGCCTGGCCTTCATTTTCAGCAGCGGCTTTGAGGTTGTTACTCGCAACAACCTTGCTCATAGAATCGAGGATGACCTTATCGAAAGTGATATCGTTGATCTGGAGATCCTGGAGATGGTATCCCCATTCTTCCAGACTGTGATCAACTTCAACCTTTACATATTGTACGATTTCCCGGCGAAGACCGAGTACCTCTGCCTGTTTCTTGGTAGCGACGAAAGAACGAATATTACCCTCGATTGTACGGATGAGGGCCTGCATCAGATCGCGATCGGCGATGAATTTGAAGGCAACTTTTTTAATGGTATCCTCCATTTCATTTTGAACGGAATAGAGGAGCATGCTTTTGAAATATACATTGGCCTGGTCCATGGTAACTGCCTGGAATTCGAGTTCCACGGAACGATTTTGAATGGAAACTTTCTTAGCAACAGTTTCGAGGATGGGAATCTTCATGTTCAGCCCCGGCCGGACGATACGGCGATATTTACCGAACATCGTGATGACACCGATGTACCCCTGGTTGATGGTGAAGAAGGAGCCGAAGAAAATGATCACCAGTACAATGACCCACCAATAATTAGAAAGAAAATCAACAATATCCATGTGCAAGCAGGTTTTGATTAACGATAAAGATAGCAAAAACAGGCGAGATTTACTGCCTTATATACAGGATAACATCGACGCGACGGTTGCTGCGCCTTCCTTCCGTAGTCTCGTTGGTATCAACAGGTTCCCTGCTGCCCGCGCCGCTCACCTTTGTAGGTTTAAGCGATAAATACGTGCATCGGGCAAGGTAATTAGCAACTGCAATTGCCCGGTCGTGAGACAGTGGCAGGTTGATTTCATCTGATCCTGAGTTGTCGGTGTGTCCTCGAATTTCGATCGAGTCAATGGTTCGTCCTTTCAACTGCCGGCAAAAACTGTCCAGTAATGGGTATGAGTCGGGCAGAAGATCTTTTTTCCCCACGGCAAAAAATAAATCGGAGACGATCATTTTTTCCCTCCGGGAAATGGAGATCGGTTGCTCACGGTGGAGTGGCAGGGAAGGTTTATTACGCCGGTATTGGAGCGAGCGCATCAACATTTCGTGGCGTTCATTTTCTGCATATATACGTTCACGTCCTTGCTGCCAGTCGGGGCATGGTATAGCATCGCGATCTATGGGAACGAGGCTTACATTATCGATGCTTATGAGGTGGGTATGAAACATGGGGAGGCCGGTGGCACCTGCCACATCCAGCTTTGCGAAATAGGCAATCGCGAGATAGGTTTCGCCGCCGCTTGCTGTATATATCAGGTCTGCATTCTGCCAGGACGAATCTGGGGCAAACCTGTTGCCATTGGTAAAGTAGAGAGAGGGTGCAAGGCGGTGGATGGGTTTTCGTTGCAGCAGCGGATCCATTTCACTGAAAAACACACCCATGCTGTCGAGTAGTGGCCTGTATGCCTTCACCTGGAGGGAGAGTTTATATTGTTGCCCGGGGATGAGCGGACAGACAAGTTCTGTTCGGAGAAAACTCCGGTAAAAAGGTTTTCGATCGTGTCCGGCATCAATGTATAAAAAATGTTTTCCTGCCGCCGCCCGCCGCGAATCATTGCCATATGAGCTTTGTGCCCGGCTGCTACTGATCCATGCTTCGGGCGCGCATTCCACCTGGTATTCTGTGCAGGTGTTTTCATCTTCAAAACCCCCATTTAACAGGAGATCCTGGCCATGTACCAGTTGAATAGCAGATAGCAATAGTAACAGGGTGAAATACCGCATCGCAATACAAAGATGGTGAAGGCGTGAGAACTTTTTTATCGCCGTCCTGTTCTTTAACATATGAAATTGAAATTAAGTGTGCTTGACCAGACCCCGATCCGCAAGGGCAGTAATGCGGGAGAATCACTACAGGAGTCTGTTGAACTGGCGCGGCTGGCGGATAAATTGGGATATCACCGATACTGGATCTCGGAACATCACAATACGAGTACGCTTGCGGCGGCGGCACCGGAGGTAATGATTGCGAGGCTGGCCGCGGAAACTACCAGGATAAGGTTTGGCTCCGGTGGGATCATGTTGCCCAATCATAGTTCGTTGAAAGTGGCGGAGAATTTCAGGTTGCTCGAAGCAATGTACCCGGGCAGGATAGATCTTGGGATAGGCCGTGCGCCGGGCGGCGATCGTGCGACATCACAGTTGTTGAATCCCTCCAATACGTTTGATCCGCAGGAGTATATCCGGCAGATAAATGAATTGAAGGCTTACCTCACGGACGATGTGTCGGATTACAATATGCATGGGAGGATACGCGCAATTCCTTCCATCGGGACAGCACCCGCGGTATGGGCGCTGACATCAAGCGGAGAAAGCGCTTACCTGGCGGCCCATTTTGGATTGGGGTTATCTTATGCCCAGTTCATCAATCCACTCGGCGGCCCGGAAGCCATAAAGATGTACCGGGAAAGATTCCGGCCTTCAGCGGCATTTCCGGAACCGGCAACGAATGTGGGCATTTTTGCCTTTTGCTCTGATGATGAAGAGAAGGTGCGCCGGGCGGAGAAGATGTTTTATTACCGGTTGTTAAGTTTTGAGAAGGGCGAATTTAACCGGTTGTATGATTTCGAGGATATCCGGGACTACGATTTTACCGCAGCAGAAGAGCAGCGAAACCGGTATCATGCCGGTAGATTTCTCGTGGGAACGCCGGAAAAAATGGCGCAGGGGTTGAGGGAACTGGCAGAGCGGTTTGATACGGATGAGATCGTGATTGCAACGTTCGCGGACCGGAAAGAGGACAGGTTGCGGTCGTATGAACTACTGGCGGGAGCCGTCTAAACCCCGCAAAATCGAAAGTTGTCAACCTTTAAAAGGTTGACAACCTTATACGCGTAGGGTGTGCCAGAAGAAGGAAAAACACCACCGCCAATCACTCCTTCCCCCCTCGCTCCTCCCAAATCTGTACCAGATTCACCAGTGTTTCCACCGCCTTATTCATGTCCTGCACACTTACATGCTCCAATTTGGAATGTATCGCCTGCATCCCCGTAAATATATTCGGGCAGGGCAAACCCATATAAGATAACCTGCTTCCGTCGGTCCCACCACGTATGCTCTCCATCTTCACCTCCATTCCCGCACGCCGGATCGCCTCTTTCGCATACTCCGTCACCTGTGGATGCTGATCCAGCACTTCTTTCATATTCCGGTATTGCTCGCTCACAATATACTCTACAGTAGCGCCGGGGTAGATCCGCACCGTTTCCTCCACCAGCGTCCGCAAAAAATCCTCCTTCTTCTTCAAGCCTGCCACTTCAAAATCACGGATGATAAACTCCATCACACATCTCTCCGCTATCCCTTCGATGTGTACCGGATGTATGAAGCCCCTGCGTCCTTCTGTACTCTCCGGACTCAGCCGGTCCTTGGGTAGCGCCTCCAGTATCTCACCCGCAATCTTCATGGCATTTACCATCTTGCCTTTTGCATACCCGGGATGGGCTATTACGCCGTTTATAATCACCTTCACGCCATCCGCACTAAACGTCTCATCTTCCAGGCTCCCTGCCTCTCCTCCATCGAGCGTATATGCATACCGCGCGCCGGTTCGGCCCACATCAAATTTCGCCGTGCCCTTTCCCACCTCTTCATCAGGAGTAAACACAATTGCAATGCGACCATGCTTTACGTCCGGATGTTTCACCAGGTAATTGGCAAGATCCATGATGATGGCCACCCCGGCCTTGTCATCTGCACCAAGCAACGTTTTGCCGCTGGCCGTAATGATGTCATTCCCAAACTGCTTCTCCAGGTAGGGATGCTCGGACAGACGCAGCACCTGCGTGGCATCATCCGGTAACACAATATCCTGCCCCTGGTAATTCTTATGCAACAATGGCCTGACACCTGAACCACTGCAGTCCGGCGCAGTATCCACATGCGCACAAAAACAGATGCAGGGTATATCCTTTTCAGTGTTCGACGGAATAGTTGCATATACATATCCATACTCATCCAGCACCGCATCCGCAATCCCCACCTGATGAAGTTCTTCAACGAGTAATCTGCTCAGATCTTTCTGTTTCTCTGTTGTAGGTTGTGACGATGATTGCGGATCACTTTGCGTGTCAATCTGCACATACCGCATAAATCGTTCGGCGGTCGTATAACTGTATCCGGTGGACATGTTCCTGAATTTTTGGGTTCGTAAGGTACACAAACTAAAATGGTTTGCAGCGTTAAAACTGCAAACCATTCGTTTAATAAATTATCGCTCCAATGCCTTTGCGATCATGGCATGATGATCAGCGGCTTACTGCCTACTATCTCTACCAACTCAAGATCGAAGGTCAGATCCTGGCCGGCAAGGGGGTGATTCGCATCAAGCACCACCACATCTTCCTTTATCTCAACGATCACCACCTGGAACTGCTGGCCCTGCCCATCGCTCATCGCCAATGGCATGCCTACTTCAAGCTCCATATCTTTCGGGAAACGATCCTTCGGCATCTCGATCACCATGTCCGGACTCTTTGGTCCATACGCTTCTGCGAATGGAATATTGATGGTCTTCTTTTCTCCCACACTCATACCTGTCACGCCATCATCAAAACCTTTTATCACCATTCCACTCCCCACCTCAAACTCCAATGGCTCACGACCTTCGGATTTATCAAATGTTTCACCGTTATCCAGTTTACCGTGATAATGTACTTTTACCTTATCACCATTTTTTACCTGTTGCATGTTCAGTTTTTATGCTGTTATCAATGTCCGAAGGTAGACCATTTCATCTAATGCAACCGCTTAAATATTTCATCTCGTCTTCTGCCTGAATTCGATTATTTTACTTTTTTTATTGATATACTTCTGCCATGAAATCATTGCTAATTGCCTGTTCAGTTGTTTTATTTTCCTGCTTCTCTCTAAACGCGCAACCGGGTGATGCCAGCCGCGTCATTCCCGCCGCCGAGCGTATGTCGGTCTACCTGCCGCTTCTTAAAGGAAAACGGGTTGGTGTTTTTGCCAACCAGACTTCGATGGTTGGTAACACCCACCTGGTCGATACACTGAAAAAATCCGGAGTGGATATCAAGGTCATCTTCGGCCCGGAACATGGATTCCGCGGCACCGCCGATGCAGGTGAGAAGATTGGTAACTATACAGATGATCAAACAGGTATTCCGGTGGTTTCGCTATACGGCAGCAAACGCAGGCCCAGCGCGGATGACGTGAAGGATGTGGACGTACTCCTCTTCGATATCCAGGACGTTGGAGTTCGTTTCTATACGTACATTTCTTCCCTGCAGGAATTCATGGAAGCAGCCTTTGAAATGGGCAAACCACTGATGTTGCTTGATCGTCCCAATCCAAATGGTCACTACATTGACGGGCCTGTCCTGGACATGAAATTCAAATCATTTGTCGGCATGCAGCCCGTTCCCGTCGTATACGGAATGACCATTGCCGAATATGCCATGATGATCGCCGGGGAAAAATGGCTGAGTGAAAAAGCAAATGCCAGGTATGATTTTTACCGCAATGCGGCACAGAACTCACCTGATACGCCCTTCCATTTCCAGGTCATCAAAAACGCTAATTACACCCATAGCAGCCGCTATGTTTTACCGGTAAAACCATCACCCAATTTACCGAACATCCAATCGATCTACTTATACCCCTCCACCTGCTTTTTTGAAGGCACCGTGCTCAGCGAGGGCCGCGGAACCGACAAACCCTTCCAGGTTTTTGGGCATCCGTCCCTCCCATCCACTCTTTATTCATTCACCCCCAACCCCAACCCAGGGGCTAAAAGTTCCAAGCTATATGGGAAGCGTTGCTATGGCTGGGACCTTAGCGGTTCAGTGGATGAGGTCACCCAGCGCGTTGGCAATAAAGTTCAGTTGAAATGGCTGATCGATGCCTACCGCCTCTTCCCTAACAAGGACAGCTTCTTCATCCTCCCCAAGTCAGGCAAGATGGAAGAATCATTCTTCAACAAACTGGCAGGCAACAATCAGTTATGGCAGCAGATCAAAGCGGGTACGCATGAAAATGAAATTCGCGCAAGCTGGCAGACTGATCTGAACAGATTTAAATCAATCCGGAAAAAATACCTGCTATATCCGGACTTCGAATGATCGGCTAAACACCGTCAAGGTTTTACCTTTGCGCCATGCATACTACCCGCTCTCTTGCTGATCTGCGCATCGTATTCATGGGAACACCGGAGTTTGCCGTGGCAAGCCTAAAAGCTCTGCTTGATGCCGGCGCAAATGTTGTGGGCGTCATCACCGCCCCCGATAAGCCCGCGGGTCGTGGGTTGCAACTCAGCCAGAGCGCTGTGAAAAAATTTGCAGTGGAACGAGGTTTGCATCTTCTCCAACCTGACAAACTAAAAGATCCCGGATTCATTTCACAACTCCGCGAACTGCGCGCCGATGTGCAGGTGGTGGTTGCTTTTCGCATGTTGCCCGAAATAGTATGGAATATGCCGCCGATGGGTACTGTCAACGTACATGGTTCCCTGCTGCCCGATTATCGTGGTGCTGCACCGATCAACTGGGCCATCATAAATGGAGATGAAACAACCGGTGTCACCACCTTCCGCCTGAAACATGAGATCGATACAGGAGATGTTCTTTTACAGGAAGCCATACCCATCAGCAATGATGATACCGCCGGCGAAGTGCATGACCGAATGAAAGAGGTGGGTGCTGCCGTGCTCGTACGGACCCTTGAAGGACTCGCAGCCGGTACCATCCATGAAACACCACAGGACCTGTCTGCGGCGGCACGGCATGCTCCGAAACTGTTCACAGAACATTGCCGGATCGACTTCACCAAGTCTGTGGACCGGGTTCATAATGTGGTCCGTGGTTTATCCCCGTTCCCTGGAGCATTCACCACGCTTCATGGTAAAACCCTGAAGATATACAAGAGCTCAAAACAAAATGGAACAACGGATGTGTTGCCCGGTACAGTAATGTCTGACCAGCGCAGCTTTCTGAAGTTCGCGTGCAGCGATGGTTACCTGCTGGTGCACGAACTTCAACTGGAAGGAAAAAAGAAAATGAAAATTGACGAGTTCCTCCGGGGTTACCGGTTTCCGGCAGATCAATAGTTGATCTTTACGATAAATTTTTCCGTTTCCGTAATTCCAAGTGCAGAAGCAGCAGCACTGCTGATGCGAATGCCCAGTCCCTGGTTTTGGCGAATGCCATTCATCTCACCAAGCACCTTTGCATAAACGATCCTGTTATTGTCGGGATTGGTGATCCTGACAATACTGCCCGTAGGAACATCATCGATCAGGAGATAAAATTTGGCATCCTGCCAGCCGCTGATGGTCTTGAAGATGCCACCAGTCACGGTGTTCTGCCGGCTAGCAGGCGTCGCCTTGACCTGTTGAAGAAAATCTGCTTTGAAAAAGCCTTCATCCCCGGCAGCGGAAACAGGCGCAGGGGCCGGTTCCTGCCTTGGCGTAACAACAGGTTTATTCGTTGCTACCGGTTTGTCCGCTTCCTTTACCGTTGGCGGGGCAGGCTCATTGGATACGGGGGCCGGGGTTTGAGTAACAGGTGGGGCTGCTTGCGCGACCTGCTTTTCCGGGGTCACGACAGGAGCGCGATTTGCCAGGTTCGCAGATTCCGGACTATTGAGATAACCTACGATCAATTTGTTTCCTGGGCGAAGCACATCACTGGTCAATTTATTCCACTGGCGGATAGAGGCCAGCGAAAGTTTTCGGTGGGCATTGCTCACCTTCATCAGCCCTTCCCCTTCGCCTACCGTATAATAGATGGGTACGCCCTTAGTGGATTTTTGGTTGAAATTGGTATCCGTCAGCGGGACCTGGATCACCTGGCCAATCGTCAGGCCGGCGTTCAGGTCGACCTTATTGAATGCGGCAAGATGTTTTGGATGAACATTGTACAGGCGACCGATGGAGTACAAACCTTCTTTGGCGGACACGGCATGTTCAAGATACATCCTGGAATCCTGGTGCCGGACCATCAGCTCCGGACCCTGGGAAAAGCCGGGGAGCATTGCAAATAATACAAAAGCCAAAAGGAGGATGTGGTTCTTCATCATGACAATGTTTGGGTACAAAGATGTAACATTTTCGGCAGGATTCGACACAACTTATTTATCCTTCAATATGCGTAACTCCTTTGGGTAGTAATTGTTTATACGATTTGGCAAAACATTTACCCAACCCAGTGGCCTGTCCATATATTTGACGAGCTGCCAGCCTTTGCCATTGGTGTTAATGCTAACGTCCTTTCGTTGCAGGTAGGCAATGGCCTGCGGCAAATCAAGATCAATACCGGGTAATGCCCTATCCAGGTGTATGCTCATGGCCAGGGAATGGTTTGGTACGATCTTGTCGCGCATCAGCTCCCCTACCCTTATGCCTGAATGTATAACCCTCAGTCGTTCGAGAATGATCGCCATATCATTTGCCACTGCTGATGGCCAAGCGTAGAGATCATTTTCATGTTGCACAAATCTCCAGTCGCGATTTTCCAGGAAGCGGGCCGCCAGGGCAGCACCAGTTCTGGCTGCGGCATTGAGCCGCCCCGGCCGTAGGTTGCTGGTCTCTCCGCCTGCTGGTTTCTGCACACAGGCCATGAAAAACCCTTCACCGGCTGCTTTGTCGGGCCAGAACCGATAGCCACCCTGGCTTTCTGTAATTCCCCAGTCGGCATTCAGAAGAATTTGCCGAACCTCCGCATTCATTTCCCTGACCAGCCAGTTTTTTATATCCTCATTTTCTGCGGTGGAGTATGAACAGGTCGAGTAAATCAGCAGTCCACCGGGTTTGAGTGCTGGCCAGGCATCGGCGAGGATGCGTTGTTGCCGCTGTGCGCACAGTGTTACATTATTAAGACTCCACTCGGTAATAGCTTCGGGATCTTTTCTGAACAGACCACTGCCACTGCAGGGGGCATCCGCGACAATGATATCAAAGAAGCCGGGAAGACGCGAGAGGTCGCGGGGATCATTATTGGTCACCAGAAATTCAGGCCTGCCCCAGCGTGTGAGATTATCAGCCAGGATATTTGCCCGGCCCCGGATTACCTCATTGCTGACAAGCAAACTGTCCTGCGGCAGCAGGGAGATCAGGTGTGTTGATTTTCCCCCCGGGGCCGCGGAGAGATCCAGCACACGAAGCGGGCGGTCTGTGGGCGCCAATTGCGTGATGGCCTGTTCGAGAAACATGCTGCTTGCTTCCTGCACATAATAGCCACCTGCATGAAGAAGTGGATCAAAGGTGAATGATGGCCTTGGGCTCAGGTAAAACCCCGTACGCGACCAGGGAACTGCCTCGAGGGTGGCCGTGGTGTCACCAAATGGATAGTCGCCCCCATGCTGTACCGGTTGCATATCCGTTTTCAACGGGTTGAACCGCACGGAGGTCAGCCGTTTCGACGACCGATGCACTTCGATAAAAGCTTCAGGGTTGTATCCCGGTGTCCCCTGCAATGAATCAAGTAAACTTTGAGGTAACTCCGGCATACGTCTAAAGATGAGGAACTTAATGGAAATAAATCATCCGATTGTATATGAATCAGAGGTTCTTGATCTCCGTGATCAGATCCTGTAAAACTTTCTTCGCATCGCCAAAAAGCATGGATGTTTTAGGCTGAAAGAAGAGATCGTTTTCAATCCCGGCATAGCCCGGTTTCATGCTTCGCTTATTTACGATACAGTTTTTGGCAAGTTCCACATCAAGGATGGGCATGCCATATATCGGCGAGGAAGGATCTGTTTTTGCGGCGGGGTTTACGACATCGTTGGCTCCGAGGATCAGCACAACATCAGTTGTTGCAAACTCTTCATTGGCCTGTTCCATTTCCAGCAATTTCTCATAAGGGACATCGGCCTCGGCGAGAAGTACGTTCATGTGGCCGGGCATCCGGCCAGCTACCGGGTGGATGGCGTATTTCACCTCAACACCCTTCGCTTCGAGCAATTTTTCCAGTTCATGGCAGGCGTGCTGCGCCTGGGCAACGGCGAGACCATAACCGGGAACAATGAAGACCTTGCTGGCATAGCTCATCACCACGGCAGTATCGGAAATATTGATTTCTTTATAATTCCCCTGTTCTCTCGCTGCTCCGGGGCCTGATTTTGCACCGCCGAAGGAGCCAATGAGCACATTGGCCAATGAGCGGTTCATCGCCTTGCACATGAGAATGGTGAGCAGTGTGCCTGCAGCACCCACGAGGATACCGCCAGTGAGCATTACCTTATTATCGTAAAGGAAGCCACCGCAGGCAGCGGCTACCCCTGTGAAGGAATTCAGCAACGAGATCACGACAGGCATATCCGCGCCACCGATCGGGAGCACGAAGAAAACGCCATACACGAGTGAAAGGACAAAGATCCCGTAGAACAGAGTAAGTACCCACGGACTCATGCTGCCACCCGTAACCGTGATGCCTTCCTCACTATTGATGCTGATGTTGACGCTCCCGCTGAATGACTCGTCGATATTGGCGATCAGGTAAATACTCGCACTCACAATAATAAGAAGCAGGGCGATATTGAAAATGTGCTGGCCTTTGAAAGAAAAATCTTTCACCTTGCCGTTAAGCTTGCCCCAGGCAATGATACTTCCTGCAAACGAGACCGAGCCTATCACAAGACCGGCGAGGATAATGATCAGCATGCCCTTGGGGAAGCTGATGTTTTCCGCAAAACCCGGAAACAGGGTTGAGATCGAAATGAGGTGATTGAACTCTACAATGGATATCAGCATCGCACAGGCACCACCCATACCATTGAAAAGACTAACCATTTCGGGCATCGCGGTCATCTTTACCTTTTTGGCGGCGAGATAACCGATAACGCTGCCCACTGCGATACCCCCGAATATCCAGCCATAATTACCAAGGCGCTGCCCATGTTCTTCATAAAGGAAGATAGTCCCAAGAATGGCAATGGCCATGCCTGCTGCAGCTACCAGGTTACCACGGCGTGCAGAAGCCGGGTTGGATAACATTTTCAGCCCGAGAATAAAGGTCACCGAGCCAACAAGATAACAGAGCGTTAGTATGTTCAGTTCCATTTCTGCAGATTAACAGGTCAATCGTAAGGCGTTCGTGATCAAATTGTCAACAACGGTTACTTCTTCTTTTTCTTAAACATTTCCAGCATTCTGTCGGTCACTACGAACCCACCCACCACATTGAGTGTTCCGAGCACAACGGCAAGGAATCCAAGGATGAGCGCGGTATAATTCCCGGGTTCTGCTTTTCCCATCACGATGATTGCACCGATGATCACCACGCCATGAATGGCGTTGGCACCACTCATCAGCGGTGTGTGCAACACACTGGGAACTTTACCAATGATCTCAATGCCCACGAATATCATCAGGATCACGATGTAAATAATCTGCTGGTTGTAAGTGATCCAGTTCAGAATTCCGTTCATGCTTATTATTTTATAGTATCCAGTTTTACCAATCCTTCATGGGTGATACAGGCGCCACGGACCAGCTCGTCGTCCCAGTTAAGCAACAATTCTCCTTCTTTGCTGGTGATCAGTTGGAGGAAGTTCAGGATATTTTTACCGTATAGTTTACTTGCGTCGGAAGGCAGCGTAGCTGCCAGATTGGAGTTACCAACGATGCTCACGCCATTGTGAACGATGGTCTCGTTATTCTTTGTAAAAGGCGTATTGCCCCCTGTGGCAGCAGCGATATCGATGATCACAGATCCGGGCCGCATGCCAGCCAGCATGGCTTCGGTGATCAGGATGGGTGCTTTTTTGCCGGGTATTTGTGCAGTGGTAATAACAATATCGGCTTTGGCAATGCTCTCGGTGATCTTTTGCAACTGTTTCTGTTTGTAATCTTCGGATTGCTCCACGGCGTAGCCGCCTGCTTTGCTGGCATCGGCCGCCCCTTCCACTTCCACGAATTTGGCACCAAGGCTCATGACCTCCTCCTTTACCGCAGGACGGGTATCGAACACTTCCACGACGGCACCCAGGCGTTTGGCAGTAGCAATGGCCTGCAGCCCTGCGACACCCGCACCAAGGATCAGCACCTTGGCCGGCGCTATCGTACCGGCTGCGGTCATAAACATGGGAAAATAACGTCCGTATAAATTTGCAGCAGTGAGGACTGCTTTATAGCCCGCGATGTTGGCCTGTGAACTCAGTACATCCATGCTTTGAGCCCGCGTAGTACGGGGCAGCATATCAAGCGAGAAAGAGGTGACTCCTGCAGTTGACCACTCCTTCATCAGTGAGGCGTTGAACAACGGCTGATAAATACCGATGAGGATCTTGCCCTGCAAGGCGGCCTGCTCACTGGCAGCGGGATGATGTATCGATAAAATTATAGCAGACTGCCGGATGACCTCCTGCCGGGTAGTGATCGTTGCGCCGGCAGCTATGTAAAGTTGATCGGGGCAAAATGCCTTTTCGCCTGCTGCCTGTTCTACCAATACTGTTGTTCCTTTTTTTGTCAGCGTGGCCACGGCTTCCGCGAGCAGCGATACACGGTTTTCATGCGCAGGTTCTTTTAACAGCCCAATTGTCATGTAGTTCAGGTATTCAGCCGGTAAGATATTTCTTTTTTCTCTACCTGCACATGGTAAGTTTGCTCATAATTTTACGTTCAATTCTGACATTTAACTTATGTATATAACACTTGTGGTGGCGGCCGCCAGAAATAATGTGATCGGGAAAAACAACCAGCTTCTCTGGCATTTGCCGAATGACATGAAATATTTCAAAAACGTTACCTGGGGTATGCCGGTGGTGATGGGCCGAAAGACATTTGAGTCTTTGGGTAAACCCTTAGCGGGCAGAAAGAACATCGTGATAAGCCGGAATAAAGGTTTAAAGATAGAGGGTGCCGTTGTAGTGGAAAACCTGCAGGATGCGATCTTCCTGGTGAAGGAAATGGATGTGAAGGAAATGATGGTGCTTGGCGGCGGCGAGATCTATAAACTGGCGATGCCGATGGCCAACCGGATACATCTCACGCGGGTAGATGCTGCCCCGGAGGGGGATACTGTTTTCCCGGAGATAGACAATAAATCATGGGCGATGGTGAGCCATGACGATCATCCTGCCGATGAGAAACATGCGTATGGGTATTCGTTCCAGGTATGGGAGAAGATAAATTAAAAAGTAAAAATTCAAAATCAAAAAAGGTATCCCTTTTAAGTTTTAATTTTTGAATTTTGAGTTAAAATCGGATTTCAAACTGCTGCTTCTCGCGAAACTCTTTTCGCAAGAGTACGATCCCGATGAAGAACAGATCAATGCTGCCCGTCACCGCCGGATGTTGTTTGATCTCCTCCCAGGCCCGTTCCATTTCCGCGCTCCAGTGGATGTCATCAAACACCAGCATCGTCTCATTCCCTGCCACTGCCAGGAGCTCCCTGAAATAGCGCAGGGTTGGCTCGTAGCGGTGGTTGCCATCTATAAAGACCAGGTCCGGCGAGGCATTATTTTTTAGAAATGCAGGCAGAGTATCGTCGAAATTTCCGACAAGTATCTCAACGTTTTTCAAACCCAGCGTTTCGAGGTTTTCTTTGGCGACCGCAGCAATGCCGGGTGCTCCTTCGAGTGTTATGATATGGGCGGCAGGGTTTGTCAGTCCGAGGTAGCCGGTTGTTATCCCCAGCGAGGTACCTAATTCCAGCACCCGCGTCAGTTTGTAGTGGCGGATCATCCGGAACAGCAACTGGCCGAATTTCGGCGGCTTCGCGGCATGCCTGGCAATCTCGCCAACACGGCGGGCGGCACCCGAAGCATGGATGGAGCCTGCACCGAAATCTTCTACGAGAATAGACCGGTCATCTTTCTTTAACCTTCTTCTTAACTCCTCCACTTTCTGATATTCGGGATACTTAGTGTTATCATTCAACACGTAGGTGATGAAATCAAAAACAAACGGCGAGTGCATGCCATGGCCTTTGCCGTTGCTGGCACGCAGGTAATACCTGAGGTATTTTCTGATCATGGTGAATGCGCCGTACATGGGAAAAGGTATTGGTGATCACACCGCGACCGGCGCCTTGATGGCAGGATGGCTGTTGTAATTGACTAGTGTGAAATCTTCGTAGCGGAAACTGAATATATCTTTTACCGCTGTGTTCAGTTTCATTTCAGGCAAAGGAAATGGTGTGCGTGAAAGCTGTTCATTTACCTGCTCGAAATGATTTTTGTAAATGTGTACATCACCAAAACTATGGATAAACTCGCCCGGCTGAAGGTCACAGACCTGGGCGACCATCAAGGTCAGCAATGCATAAGATGCGATGTTGAACGGGACACCGAGGAAAACGTCGGCCGAGCGTTGGTACAACTGGCAGCTTAACTTTCCGTCGGCTACATAAAATTGAAACAAGGTATGGCAGGGCATCAGGGCCATGTCAGCAAGTTCGCCAACATTCCATGCACTGATGATCAACCGGCGACTGTCCGGGTTCTTCTTAATCTGTGTGATCAGTTCGGATACCTGGTCAATGATCTTTCCATCCTTCCCTTCCCAACTGCGCCACTGTTTGCCATAGACCGGGCCAAGTTCTCCATTTTCATCCGCCCATTCGTCCCAGATCTTCACGCCATTTTCTTTCAGGTAGGCGATATTGGTTTCTCCTTTGAGGAACCACAGCAGTTCATGGATGATGCTTTTCATGTGGACCTTCTTCGTTGTCACCAGGGGAAAACCCGCGGCGAGATCAAAGCGAAGCTGGTAGCCGAAGACGCTTCGTGTGCCGGTACCTGTCCGGTCGGTTTTATCAGTGCCGTTTTTCAGGATATGTGAAAGGAGATCGAGGTACTGCTGCATCGGCGCAAGGTATGAAAAACTGAAAACAAAAAGGAGGGCGGATGTGGAGTGCGGAGTGCGGAGTGCGGAAGGCGAGTGCGGAGTGCGGAGCATTTCGTATCCAGCATCCAGCATCCAGCCATCCAGCACCCAGTTAAATAATTAAAAATG
>JAEZAM010000117.1 GCA_023430465.1 Bacteroidota bacterium
CCAGTATCCAGCATCCAGCATCCAGCCATCCAGTCCCCAGAACCCAGCATCCAGCACCCAGTACCCAGCCATCCAGCCCCCAGTCCCCAGCTAATACTCCACCCTCTCCAGGAACAACCCATGCGCCGGCACCGCAAAACTCGCTACCGTACAGTCCCGCGCCTCGATCACCCGGCGGAAACCCTCCACATCCAGCTTGCCCCTGCCCACCTTCAGCATCGTTGCCGTCAACGCCCGCACCATCCCCCGCAGAAACCTGTCCGCCTTCACCCGGTACACCAGGCACTTCCCCTCCTCCTGCCACTCACTCTCTATTATCCTGCACATAAACGTCTTCACCTGCGTATTCCGCTTTGAGAATGACGTGAAATCCGCATACTCCTTCAATACACCCGCCGCCGCCTGCATCGCTGCCAGATTCAATTTATACGGGAAATAATAAGCGCGGTCCTCCAAAAAGGGATCCTTCTCCCGGTATATATAATACCGGTACTGCCGGCTCACCGCATCAAACCGGCTATGCGCCTCCGGCCCCACCTGCCTTAGCCCCTTTACCACGATGTCACGCGGGAGGATCGCATTCAGCTTGTACACCGCCTGCGGATGGGGCTCTCCCGCCATATCAAAATGGAAATAGTTCTGTAACGCATGCACGCCGGCATCCGTACGCGACGAACCCGTCAGCACGATCTCCTCCTTCTGCAGCAACGCGATCGCCCGCTCCAGCTCAGCCTGCACACTGTTCGCATTCTTCTGCGCCTGGAACCCGCTATAGGCCGTTCCCTTATACGCTACCTCCAGGAAATACCGGCTCAGCGCCATCTTCTCTTATTTTACTTTGGATAATTTGTCTCAGCGAAGCATTGAATTGAACCGGCTGATATAATAAGGATCCTTCAACTCCCCCACCAGCCCGGGGAAATTGACCGCATCTGATACATGCTCATACGCCAGGTCGAAAAACTGGTAACGGCCGCCATCTTTCAAAAACAAACCGCCCAGCAAACGGATATGCTCCGTAGTAAAACATTTTGCCCGGAACACCTTCCTCGCTTCACTGATCATCCCTTCATCACTGTCCTCCGCAGCCATCTTCTTTCTCAATTTCAAAAAATCACTCTCCGTTCCCTGCCCCTTGCACTCGTTCTTCAACTCCTGCTTTGGCTTTACCACCACCTCCTTTTGCACAGGCGCAGCGGGGGTTTCGATCACTGCCAGTCCTGGCCTTGGGTGTGGAATAATGATCCGGATCGTATCCACGCGCCCATCTCCGTATGTATCCGTAAAGGTCAGCCCGAAACCCTCTGTGGTCGAGCTCTCCGAGCGGCGGGCTACCACCGAACGGCTCCAGTTGCTCTCATCTGCATGTTGTTCTGCCAGCTTCGGCGTTTCCCGCATTTCCTCCTTCACTTCTGCCGGTGCCGGTTTCACTTCTTTTTCCTCAACCCTGACTTCCTGCTTCATCTCCGCTACCGGCTCTGCCTTTACCTCTTCTTTTATCGGAGCCACCTGCGGCGCTGCTCTTGTAAGTGCTGTATCTCTCGCCGGCTCTGCCACCGGGGACAGTGGCTTCTCCTCTTTTAAATCCTGGGTCGCTACATCACGACTCTGCACCGTATCTTTTTGTACCGGTTCAATTGCTGCCACCGGTTTTGCCTCTTTCTTTTCCTGGGGGTTCTCCACCACCACCGGTGCCACCGGCTTCATCTTCAGGCTTGGATCATTCGATGCCTTCGACAATACATCCGTAAACACCGATACCTCGCGCGGCTCCATGCGGGTGGCTAACCCCGGCGTCTGGTCTGCTGCAATCACTTCCAGCGTTTGCAGGTTGAACAAGCCCCAGCCTTTCTGCCCAAAATCTTTCACCAGGAATCCCATGTCATTTCCCTTAACCTGCAGTTGAAACCGCTGCTCCGGCGTTTTGTTGTCCGGGAAACCGATCCGCAACTGGTAAGTACTGTCTTTCAGTCTTGGCAATACCACAAACCCCGACGAGGCCGCAGGGATCACCTGTTCGCCCATCTTTACAAAGAAGGGTTGGACAGGATCTGTCTGCAGGTAAACATAATACAGGCGCTGTGCTTCCGCTACAGCAGAGCATCCGATCAGGAGCAGACTAAGAAGAAGCCTCATCATCGTGTTGAGTTATAGTTCAAAAATAACCAGTTTATTAAGATGAAACGGGAATGATGATGAATTGGGCTTGTAATTAAAAATTAAAAAGTAGTATAAGCGAGGAATCCTGCATCCAGCATCCCGGCACGCAAAGACGCCAAGTGAGCAAAGAACGCAAAGTATCCCGGCACGCAATCCCGAATGATCGGGACGAGGCTTCGGGAGCAAGTGAGCAAAGTGAGAGAATGGCAAAGATTCTACCACTTAAGATTTGCGTCCTTGGCTGTTCATTTGGTCCCGAACCCTCGGGATTTGCGTGAGATTCCTCGCTATACGTAAAGCATCCTGCCTCCGTTTCGCTCAGGCGCGACCTTTTCCTTTTTGCTACTCAGATCCCATGCATACTCATAGGTCTGCACACTTTATGCCCGGTGACTGAGTAGTACCGCGCAGCGGGACGTATCGAAGTCCCGGTTTTTCCCCGCTCATACATTTCACAAAACCTCAGCACTTAACTGCCGTATCTTTAATACCCGCCGGAAAGATCCATTGATATCATTTGCCGGCTTAATTTCTAAAAAACTTGATTTCACATGAAAAGACTACTGATTCCCTGCCTTCTTTTGATCCTGACGATGAATGCCGTGGCGCAGCCCGCCGATACCGCCTGGAAGAAGATCTACAGGGAAACACCACAAAAGATCAATAACCTTGTTCACACCAAACTGGAAGTCAAACCAGACTTTTCCAAATCATACCTCTACGGCAAGGCCTGGATCACCCTCAAACCACACTTCTACCCAACCGACTCCCTCACCCTGGATGCTAAGGGAATGGAGATCAAAAAAATCGTCGTACTCAATGGCACCCGCGAAACGCCACTCAAGTATACCTATGACGACTGGCAACTGCGCATCCAACTCGACAAGACCTATAAATCTACCGACACCTACATGATCTATGTCGAATACACCGCCAAGCCTGATGAGTTCGAAGAGAAATACGCCAAAGACCAGATGCTAGGCATAAAAGGCATGTATTTCATCAATCCCAAAGGGGAAGACAAGAGCAAACCCACGCAGATATGGACGCAGGGTGAAACGGAATCAAGCTCCGCCTGGTTCCCAACCATTGATAAGACCAACCAAAAAACCACACAGGAACTGTCCGTTACCGTTGATAAGAAATACGTGACCCTGAGCAACGGTAAACTTGTTTCTCAAAAAACAAATGCCGATGGCACCCGTACCGACTACTGGAAAATGGAACTGCCTCACGCTCCTTACCTGTTCTTCCTCGGTGTGGGCGAATATGCCGTGATCAAGGATAGCTGGAAAGGCAAAGAAGTGAACTACTATGTTGAGAAGGAATATGCGCCTGTTGCCAAAAAGATCTTTGGCAACACACCCGAGATGATGACCTTCTTCTCTAAAATCACCGGCGTGGAATACCCATGGATCAAATATTCCCAGATCACCGGTCGCGATTATGTGGCAGGTGCCATGGAAAACACCACGGCGACCATCCACCAGGAAAATGCACAGCAGGATGCCCGCGAACTAGTGGACGGCAATCACTGGGAAGGAACGATCGCCCATGAACTGTTTCACCAATGGTTCGGCGACTACGTAACCACGGAAAGCTGGAGCAACCTCACCCTCAACGAGTCTTTTGCCAACTACAGCCAGGTGCTATGGGATGATTACAAATATGGCAAGGATGCCGGTGATGCTGAGAATTTCACCAACATGCAGAACTACCTCGGCAGCGGCAGCGAGAATAAGCACCTCGTTCGTTTTCATTACCATGATAAAGAGGACATGTTTGATGCCGTCAGCTACCAGAAAGGCGGTCGTATCCTGCACATGCTGCGCAACTTCATCGGTGATGATGCATTTTTCAAAGCAATCAACCTCTACCTGACATCGAATAAATTCAAATCTGCCGAAGCACACCAGCTTCGCCTGGCATTTGAAGAGGTTACAGGTCGTGATTTGAACTGGTTCTTCAATCAATGGTATTTCGGCAGCGGGCATCCAAACGTGACCATCGATTATGTGTATGACGATAAAGCTGGTACGGCCACCGTAATCGTGAAGCAAACACAAAAAAGCGGAAAGCTTTTCAAACTCCCTTTGAACGTGGACATTTATAATGGACAAACAAAAGTCCGCAAGCAGGTATGGGCGGAAAACGCTGTCGATAGCTTTGTTTTCAACTACACCAAACGTCCTGACCTTATCAATGTGGACGGCGACAAGGTGATGCTTTGGACAAAGAAAGACAACAAGACGCTGGATAATTTCATTCACCAGTATAAATATGCAGGCACCTATCTCGATCGTCGTGAAGCACTGGATTTTGCAGGAAAGAATCTTTCCGACGCGAAAGCTGTTGAGTTGCTGAAAACCGGACTGACAGATAAATACTTCGGTCTGCGCCAGTTTTCTATCGCGCGGCTGGACCTGAAAAATAAAAAGCTGGTGGATGTGGCTGAGCCTATCCTGGTGAACCTGGCAAAAACCGATAAACACTCACTTGTGAGAGCAGGTGCGATTGAGACCCTGGGGAAATTGAAAAAAGGCGAGTACACGGATATTTACCGCAAAGCCCTTCGTGACTCATCCTACACTGTCGCCGGTCAGGCATTGACTGCATTGGCGGCCCTGCAGCCGGATGAAGCGTTGGCCACCGCCAAAAAACTCAAGGCCGAACCTGCCAAAGGTGCACTGAAATCAGCCATCCTCGCACAGATTGTGAAGTCGGGCGATGAAAGCCTGGCGGATGAGATCATTGGTGAATTTGAAAAACTGCCGATCGGTCAATCAAAATTCGAAGCACTGGAAAACGTGAGCCTTTACCTGTCGTCGATCAAATCAACCGCGCAATTCAAACGCGGTGTTGACGAGATCGTGAAATTCAGGGAAGCGATACCTGCCAACTTCCGTTCACAAACCGATCCTTACATCAATGGCATGATCCTGAGAGGGCTGCTGAAAAGCAAGTCGGATGCGCTTAAAACAGACAGCGAGAATGCTGCGTTGAAAGAACAGGTAACTTACCTGACGGCACAGTTGCCGGATGCAGATAAGAAAGGGTTCTAACAAACTGACTTTATTATTTCCCGAGGGCGTCCAGTGTGGCGCCCTTTTTTTGTAGTACAGGCTGAGGTTGCGGGGCAGGTTTCGGAGGTGGAGGGAACAGGCGGTCCAGGACACGTTTCCTTGCGCCGAGTACCGGCTCTTCTATCAGTATGGTGGCCAGCATGGCGACAGCGAAGGTGATAACGACATAGAGGATGAGTGCAGGTATACTGTCACCCCAAACCCTTGTCAGGAACATTACGAAGAGCGGGTGCCACAGGTACCAGTTGTAACTATAATAAGCAACAAAACGAATCGCTTTTAACCGGTAAAGATTCATGTAATACGTACTGAGCAACATCAGGAAAAAGCAGAACGGGGTGATCGAATGGAAATAAACTTTCTGAAAAACAACGTTGTCGCTGAAAATATATACCAGCAACGCCGCCACGAAAATGAAAAGCCCGGCAAGAAATACAGGGATTTTATAAGCAAAGGTGCGGATGCGTTCTCCATGCCAGTTGATCAGCAGGTTAAGCAACACACCCCAGGCCAGCGCATCCAGCCGGTTATGTGTACCGGCAAACGTCGCCTGGCTTTCTGTGAAATAATAGGAGATGAATTTGAATACGATCCCGGCGAGGATCGTGGAGATAACAAAAAAATACAGCGATCGCATCTTTAAGCGTTGCGGGATGAAATGCTGCACGACGAGGAACATGATGGGAAGAAGTATATAGAAATGTTCTTCGACGCAAACCGACCAGACATGATCGAAACTTCGGTGCAGCGGCTGCCCGGTATAGTTCTGGTAAAAAAACAGGTAGCGGGGCATATCCCAAAGCGGAATGATCTGCCGGTCATCGACGCCGCGGTAAAACAAAATGGCTACCAGTGTGCCTAGAAAAATGAATGCATAATAGGAAGGCCAGATCTTGAAGCCGCGCTGGAGGACAAATTTTGGAAAACTGATGGGTTTACCGGCCTTGTATTGTTTGGTCAGTAAACCGCCCACGAGTAAGCCCGAAACGACGAAGAAAAGATCAACACCGAGAAAGCCGAAGGGAAGGCGATGATTGAAATGATAAATAACAACGGCGATGATGGCGAGCCCACGGAACACATCGACTGCGGAATTTCTGCCCGGATCATTGATTACCTGGAATACTTTCAGTTTGTTCATCGATAATTGCCAGGCAGGCCTCAAACGGGCGCCCGTTTTCAGTAGGTTAGTAATGAATACTTACTCATAAGGCAATTAGTCGATGTAGCTTAGCAAAATGTCCGCCAAAATTGAGGATTTCACGCAGGGAGAGGTTTCACGCAAATCCCGAGGCCTCGGGAGCGAAGGGAGCAAAGTGCGCAAAGTTCAGCATCGTTTGCGTACTTAATCTACGCCCTTCGATGGAGGGCTCGTTGAGAACTTTGCGTCTTGGCGTGAAACGGATTACCAGCTTCCGCTTGCACCGCCGCCACCGCCGGAGCCACCGCCGAAGCCGCCAAATCCGCCGCCACCGAATCCACCGCCACCGCCGGACCAGCCACCGCCGCCACGTCCGCCGCCGAGTAATGAGCCAAGCAATGCTCCGGTAGCCACATCGCCAAAGCCACGCCTGGAGGCCATGCCCCCACCGCCGCGACCGCCGCGACTGATAATGAAGAATAAGATGAGAAGAAATACGAGGCCACCGAGTCCGCCGGCGCCTTTAGCTGAGCTCTTTTTTTTCGGTACAGCTTTGTATTCACCGGCCGCAGCGCGAAAGATCGCGTCTGTTGCCTGATCGAAACCACGATAGTAGTTGTTGTGGTCCCTGAAAGCAGGTGTAATGTAATTATCAATGATGCTTTTTGCCGTGATATCGGGTATGGCACCTTCAAGTCCATAGCCCACTTCGATTCGAATGATGCGCTCTGCAGGTACGACAAGGATGACCAAACCATTGTTCCTGCCCGCTCTTCCAATCTGCCATTCGCGGAGAATGTGGAGCGCTACCTCTTCATCTTCATACTGTGCACCTGTCTGGCTATCCGTCAGTGTGGGTAATGTTACAATTGCAATTTGCGAAGACGTGCTGTCATCATAGGCAACGAGTTTCCGCTCGAGTGCCTGCTCCTGCTCGGGGGTCAGCATGTCCGCAAAATCATTGACCAGCCGGGGTGGTACCGGTTTTGCCGGTACCACCTTACTGATCTGCGAGTTTGCTGCAATAGCAACGATAAATAGTATGAAGACTAAAAAGGATCTTTTCATGCTGCTCACTTGCCAAACACAATATCGTCTGGCAGTTCATTTTTATCTACTGATTGATCATATGGGAAAAAGCGATGCAATGCTTCCCCGATGTCGTTTATACAGGTCACTATCCCTGCGGCATAATCGTCCCTGTTGAAGGAACTGATCATCGTCCGCACTTCATTGGCCCAGTATTCATTTCCTACCTTCTCATGAATCCCGCTGTCACCAAGCACTGCCAGTTGCCGGTCTTTGATGGCTACATAAACAAGTACGGCATTCCGGTCTTCGGTATGCTCCATCTGGAGATCATAAAATATCTCTGCCGCCCTGTCGATTGCATCCATGTACTTGCAACGGCTCTCCACGAACACCCGCACTTCGCCGCTGGTACGCATTTCCGCAGCACGGATGGCCTGTACGATGGCCTTTTTTGCCTCGTCCGGTAACAAACTGGTTTTACGTCTGAGAAAAGAAAACATCCGGCGGTTGTTTACTTGATATTGAAATTAACCTCGGGTGCTTTTTCAGAACCTGGTGCTGATTTGAAGAAGGCTTTTTCACTAAAGCCAAACATACCCGCAAGTAAATTATTGGGGAATCGTTTCACTTTAAGGTTATATCCTTCCACCGCTTTATTGTAATCCTGCCGGGCAACATTGATGCGGTTCTCCGTTCCTTCTATCTGTGTCTGGAAATCCTGGAAGGCTTTGGTGGTCTTAATATCAGGATAAGCTTCTACAGTAGCAAGGAGTCGGCCGAATGAACTTTGCAACTGGCCCTGCGCCTGCTGGTATTGATCCAGGCTTTGCTGATCGGTGATATCTACATTGATGGAAGTAGCGCGCGCACGGGCGGCAACCACATCGGTCAGTACTGACTTTTCAAAATTAGCGGATGCCTCTACCGTCTTGATCACACTGCTATAAAGATCGGTCCGGCGCTGGTAGTTCGTCTCTACGTTACCCCAAACTTTTTTTACATTCTGGTCTGCCGTCACAAGCCCGTTATACCCGTTGCAGCCAATGAAGCCGAGGATAACGATCAGGCCCAGGATAATGATTAACGGAAGATTTCTTACTCCTTTCATTTGTCAATAGTTTTAGAACATTAAAATTACCATTTTTAGAAGTTCGTCAGCGTTTATTATCGTTTCGTCAGTTTTCGCGAGACGGCAAGAATTATTAGGTTACCTCTGCGGCATGGTTTTAGACCGGTTCACTCGTAAACTATTTTTTATGAAAAAACTTTGCGCCTGTTTCAACATCATTCTCTGCATTCCAGTCTGGGCGCTGTTTTCCTGCGATAAGTCGAACGGCAACAACGCGAACACCACTCCCGTCAACACCAAAGATTCCGTCGTGGCGACAGGTCTTTCTTATGTATGGGAGATATTGTGGGGTCCGGATGATTTTATATGGTTTACCGAAAGAAATGGCCAGATCAGCCGCATGGACCCGCAAACCGGCGACATTTTACCGCTGCTTACCGTTAATGAGGTGGTTGACCAGGGCGAAGGAGGGCTTTTGGGGATGGTAGTGAATGGAAACACGTCCATTCCGCAGGTTTACATCGTGTACAATTATACCAGCAATGGTTACCGCGAAAAAGTAGTGCGGTACAGCTTTGAGAACAATACACTCACCAACCCCACTCCCATCATCGATAATATTCCTGCCGCCGGCATTCACAATGGCAGCAGGCTGGCGATCGTTAACGACAAACTATTTATCAGCACGGGAGATGCCTCGAATACTTCGAACGCGCAGAATATCAACTCGCTTAGCGGAAAAATTTTGCGGTTGAACCTTGACGGAACCATTCCCGCAGACAACCCCGTGCCGGGCAACCCCTATTGGTCGATCGGGCACAGGAACCCGCAGGGGATGGTATTTGCCAACAATAAACTTTACATCTCCGAACATGGCCCGGGCAATGATGATGAGATCAACATTGTAGAAAAGAACCGGAACTATGGCTGGCCCGATGTACAGGGATTTTGCAACAGCAATTCCGAACAACAATACTGTACTTCAAATAACATAGCAGAACCCATCTATGCCTGGACACCCACCATCGCTACCTGTGGGCTGGACTACTACGATTCGGACAGGATCCCGCAATGGAAAAACTCCCTGCTGCTCGCAACATTGAAGGACGAAACGCTGTACCAGCTCAAACTCGACAACAACGGCACCTCGGTGAGCAGTGTCAGTGAATTCATTTCGGGCAAATATGGCCGGCTGCGGGATGTCTGCATTTCCCCTGCGGGTGACGTGTATGTATCCACCAGCAATGGCAGCAATGACAAGATCATCCGGATCTTGCCCGAGTGATATTTCTCCTCAACAGTTGGCGCAACAAACAAACGGCACTTCGGTAAGCGGTGAAGTCCGCAGTATGCGGTAGTTGCCCAGTTCATCGGTCAATGCCAGCCTGTTTCGCCGTCTCCTTTCCAGGATCATCTCCACCAGGTTTTGGATATTGTCGTTGGCCGATCCTGCTTTCTCCAGGACCTCATCGCTTACAGACATTGTATGTTCGATGATGCTGGTGATGTTACCAAACACCTCCACCACCAGCACGCTTAATGATGCTTCATCAGGCAGGCCCATTGCATCAAGCATCGCACCTATCTCCTTGTTGGTCCAGCTTACCCGCGCCGTCTTTGGCAAATCCTTGTACGTGGCAATCAGTAACCCCGCCTCCAGGCTGGCCTTTGTATAGGACACGTTTTCGAGTTGTGCCTGGATCGCATCTTTGGCCTTCAGTTTGTCAAAGGCCGTCACGATCTCGCGGGCAGTACCCGCATCCAGCCTTACCGTTTTCCCTTCCCTGAATTCCGTCATAGCCCGGTTGATCTTTCTCGTCTGTGAAGTATCGAGCTTTAACTTCGTCACCTCATTCATCAGCGTAAGATTACTTAATATCACCTGTGCCCTTGCAATCTCATCCGTATGTTTAATTGTCCATATATCCGATGATTTGATTGCCCCGGAAATGGCGGAATCCGCGAAATCAGTCACCCGTGGCCTGATCGGCTTTACAACAGGTTTCACCAGTTCCATTAATCTTGTATCGAGGAGTATGTTCCTGAACTCCTGGTTGTCTGCCTGCTTTACCTGAGCGTAGAGCACAGCATGCAGTTGCGTACGCGGCGGATCGGAGGTCACATTCTTTCCCTTCCATACTGCTTTTGCATAAGGCGCATTCACTACAACGCGTACATCGTCGCGGTCCACATTGCACAACAATGTTGGTGCAGGGTGTTGCACACCGGTAACGGTGAGTGGACGGCCAAAGCGGCCCTGCGCGGTACTCCAGAGGTTTGGCCGTTCTCCTTCATTGCTCCAGTGGCCATGGCCCATCCGGAATTCATAGGTAAAGAATCCGAAAAGCTCGGGACTTTCGCTGTGCAGTCCCGGGGGCAGCGGCAACAGGTAGTGGAGGTCATCGTTGCCTGCGGCCTTCTCCATCGCCTGCATGGCGCCAAGCCCTGCCATATCATCCGTCTGCCCGGGCGTGATGATCCTGATGTACTCGGGATCCACGGGTAATGCCGGTGGCTGCTCGGTTACCTGCATGATCTCATTCATCTGTTGATTGTTACCGATCATCTGATCCGGTGCATAATGCAACACGCGGCAGAACAAGGTATCATGCGGATCATCTACGGGCTCCTCCAACTCTACCCATAAATATTTTTGCCTGGCCTCTGTATAACTGTACTTCTCTCCCTTCCTGTATTTTGAAAAGGCTACACCTACACTGGCGATCTTTGGCACCTGCACGGGGTTGATGGTTGTCGGCAGTTCCAGGAGTGAGGACTCTTCAAACTGTTCACTGCCATGCCCCGGTTTGAATTTTGGCGTGATGCGGTATTGTACCTGCAATTCATCCGGGTAACGGGGTGCATCACTGCCGGCGCGTTTCAACCCGGTCTTGGGTTCTATTGAATCAATGAAGATGATAGTTGTAGAACTGCGATCTACAATGCCAAATTCATCCGCCTGTAACGATTCAAATGATGCGGAATGTTTGATCTCGATATCGCCCAGGTACGTTTGTACTTCTTTCTCTGTATCATCATCCCGTTTAAATTTCTTTTCCCGGCTGATGACAAAGCCCACATCTTCGAGGCCATCCCAGCTCCAGTCGCGGTTGATACGGTAAACAATACATCCAAGCCAGTGATTGCAGAGGTCTGCCTTGGAAGAAAATGTGATGCTGCTACCGTCGGGTGCGAGATGATGCCTGATCTTATTGTTACAGCCAAATACCACGCGCCTTCCTTTTTCAGCAACAAGCGTAAGGCCATTTACCCGGACGCGGAGTTGCTGCGCCAGGCGTTGCATGATATCGGGCTGGGTGCTTGTTTCAGCGCTAAAGAAAAAATATTCCCCCACGTCTCCGCGGCGAACATACTCCGGGTCCGGCTGCAGGTAGATGCCCTGGAGCTCGGGAACGTTCGGGCGGGGCAGCAGGAGATCGTCCTCGTCACCGGATTCTTTATAAAAAAAGAACCGCGTGATCTTACCGTACCGCGAATCCATATCGGGATTGCCATCATTCAGCAATCCATAATATTCCTCATTGGATACCTGGTCATCAGCGCACACAGCGCGAAGCGTGATGCGTACCTTCCTTGCAGTAGGAAGGGGGACATCTGTCCGGTCATGAATATCGCTGATGGACAAGTCAGCATCATTGAATGGGTCCGTATTGCTGCCGAGGTTCAGCACCGGCACATCAAGGAAAGTAACGGGAAGTGATAACACGTCTTCGAATCCCGCGGGAAACCGGCGTGTAGTGGTATAGAGCGTGATATAATTTTCAGATCCACTATCGCTTGCGAGATTGTCCAGTCGAAGCGTTTCCACCTCCACTTTTATCTGTACCCGATCCACATCCGGATCAGCTATAGCGGGATGTATCTGCACCTTGTTCAGTTCAGTGCCGGCGGCTTTTTGATCCTGTACCGACTGGATCAATAATGCCACGGGATCAAGCCCCGCCTGTTGGTACTTATCGGTAAACACCACAGCGGGATAATTGAGTGTGGGCCGACGCACAGACAATACTGGGGCAGGACCAAATACCGACACATCGCCCGGGCCTTTTGTTTCATTGAAAAACTCGATTGCCGTGGTATTGAGCTCTTCCGGCCGGTCGATGCGGCATGGACCCGGAGCGATGAACCGTTTGAAGGCGCGTTTGGAAAATTGCATGGGCGCATTGTTGTACAGTTCATCTTCCAGCGTTGGGCCTCCGCCACTGATATCCATCATACGGACACGAAACCTGTAGGCTTTGCCATAGCGCAATGGTGCGGCCGCTGGCACTTCTTCAAACAGGTTGGATGCCTCCACCTGTTTGGGCTGTCCCTTTTCATCCAGTTCCAGTCCTTTATCATTTTCATGGATGGCGATGCTGTCGGCATCTTTGAGGACAATGCTTTTACCCGTCCAACCAAGATAATAGAGGGGCAACCAGTAGGGTGCTGTGGTATCATTATCCAATTGCGAAGGGAATACCTGGAATGGCAGTTCATGCTCTTCACCAATGCTGTTGCCAACGGGCGTACCATTGATGTCATAGGCTTTGGTGTTGCGCACCATGTTGAGTGAACTCCAGGCGGCAGCATCGTTGTCCTCTTTCACATCCACACGATAACCGTATACACCCAATGGCGCATCGATCCGCTCCCCCGGTCCGGGATCAGCCGGATTTTCTTTATACCCCTGCAATTGCCGCATGTACCAGATGAGTATCTGCTCATCATCCCAGGCTAGTCGTATCCCCTCATCTTTCACCGGGTGATTGCCATCGGGTTCTTCCGACACGAGGTCGGTACTGACTGGCTGCATCGCGTGTACAATTTTGGCGAAGCCATCATTGTATTCATTCAGCTCGGCGAAGATGTGATCCCAGGGCGCTTTCGGAGGTTCGGGATCTACCGGGCCATCGCTGGTTTTGCGATACAGCACCGGAAAGAGAATCGGTGCAAACAAAGGGCGGTTATGCTCACCTCCCATTTTCAATTTTGGAAGACGGGCAGCATAAGGCTTGATGAACGGCCCTTCATCCGTTACCGATATCTGTTCCTGCACTTCGATGATGCCTTCATTGACCACATCGGCATAGATATAGCAGCCTTTTTTGAACAGGTCAGCATTTTCCGCTGTGAGGGTGATCTCCGCATCATAGATCATTCCGCAGACGCGGGCCAGCATTGGTTGGCGGAGGATGAACGCAAATACCTGGCCCCAGCTAAGATCATCACTGTTTTTCCACCCCGCCTTTGTTGCACTCTCCGCGCGCAAGGCACAGCGATAGCTGTCATCGGTCTTTGCATTCTTTACACGCGGTGTGGTAAAGTTGCCGGCCTGCTGGTAACTCTTCGGCAGTTGTTTGTATACTTCGATCTTGCTCGTTTCAGCCACGGTTGGTGCGGATGCGGTGCTGTTGATCTTTGCACCGAATTGTGCGGCAATGGCCGTCAGCAGCGCCTTTTTATTATTTGCCGGGGAAACGGTGAGTGGAATGGATACGGGCTCCCTGCCGGGGGCGGTGGCGTTGCTGATCGGCCATTCACCCAGCCCTTTCACAACCTGCAAGGTGAATGATGGCTGAAGATCAGCAAATGATACCGCAGTATCCAGCGGGGCAGCAAGGCCTGTATTGAATATCGCAAACGGATCCTGGTTCCGGGGAATCAATACAATGTGCAGGCGTAGCACATTGTCACGGTAGCCTTGCGGAAATACCATTGTACTGTATCGTTTCTTTTCTTCCATGTCAGTTGATGTTGGTAATGATGAATATTATGCGATCTGTCTGGTCTCTCCCCAAGTTTTGGAGAAACTGATATCGATTACAAGGAAAATGCTGATGTCGAGTGCAAATGTGACCTGGGCTGAACAATTGGTTTCATCGGATCCGATCTCGCGCTCAATAATGCCCTTGGCCTCGATGGTGATGGTAACGCAGACAAGTCCGCCGATAAGTGAAGCCTGGCCACGGAACAGCATGAGTGCGGCAACGATGATCTTTGTTTTATCAGCATGCATTTCCACGCCAACCATATAGGTCACGCTTACACTGCCGATCACAGGAAGACTCACGACGAGCTGGACACCAAAGCCGAATTTGAGATCTACTGCAGGGCCAACTTTGGTATCAGCGGATAATTTTACATCGACGGAACCCACCGCATAGATGGTACCGACGCCAACGGAGACGCACATCACGCTGAGACCGCCATGGAATTTCACAAACGCACCGGCAGTAGGCAGGAGTTGCCCGGGTTCAGTGGTAACCTTCAGCGCTGCATTGAAATAAACGCCCAGCGCCATCGATGCTTCCAGTTTCAACGGTGTTTGCGCGCTGTTATACAATTCATCAGTTGGTGGGAACCGCACGAGCGGGATCTCTTTTGTTGCTTCAAACTTGTATTCCCATATCTCGCCACTGTTGCTCATCGCTATCTTAAGTCCTTTCTTCATTGCTCCGGCATAGTCGCCCGTGCTGAGCTTTGACAACACTTCGAGTATGTCAATCACGGGTTTCAGTGCATCGCTGAATTCGATCTCCGGCGTAGGGAGGTCGCTGGTCAGATCATCGCCGCCTTCGTAGTTGGACTCTTTGCCTTTCTTTGAATCAAAATTTCCTTTGATGGTCATGATCCGCTTCATTTCAGAGAGATCCACCACCATGGCGAGGTTATTCATCCGTGAGCGCCATTGCTCATCTACAGCACCAGTGAAGGAATCGATATTGAAATCGAGTTTACCAGGTTTGTTCGTACCATTCTTTGGGGTTGCTTTGTATTCGATGTAGATCTTGAGAGCGTCTGTCTGTACGAGGTAGATCGGATCAGACAATTGCGGGATGGCAAATTCAAGCGCTTTATCAATGGCTCCGTCCATTTTCTGCACGAGTTTCATGCCCTGCTTCGTTACAGCCTCACCTGTTTTCTCCGCTAGTACATCCAGGAGTTCCAGGGCTTTTGCTCCGCCATCATTCCAGGCACTGTCTGCAAAAGCCTTGACGGCGTTGGCGCCTTCCATCACTTTGTCCATGGGCATGGCTTTTCCGAAGTTGTCGATGGCATTGCCAATATTGGGAAAAATGCTGTTGCCGGTCATGAGGCGGTATGCGTCTGCAAAGACCGGTGGCGTTTTGCTCAATAATTTTCTTACATCGATGCCATAGGCGGGTGTAAGGAACAGTGCTTTCTGCGTGCCTGTGGTTTGCAGGAAACCAAAATTGATAGTGCCTGTTGCAGGAGCACGCAGCAGTTCCATGGGATGCGCGATGCGGGCAAGCTCTGCAACGACCGCTGTTTTATCGATCACATCTTCTTTGACCCATTTTCCTTTTCGGATAAGCGGTACAGTTACATCGAGGGGCAATGGGATCACTTCGCCTGTTCCTGCATTGTGTTGCACCAGGCCCCAGCTTCCGTCTTTTGGCAGGTATACCTGGCCACGGGCAGCCAGTACAAACACGGGGTCATTTCCTGTCTCTCCCACAGAAGCCGATACATCTATCCGGTTGATGTGCATTTGCTGGTTGCTGTTGCTGACGTTTACTTCACAATCCACCTCCGCACCAATGCTGCCGTTCTGTAAGTCAAGCACGGCCTTGAGTTGCTGGGGGGTCAATGGTTTTCCCTGCGGAGCAAGCTGTACGTATCCCAGTATTTTTTTTGATGCAACACGACCGTATTTTGTTTTCTTGCCGCCCCCGAGGTCCACTTCTTTTGTGCCATCGATGCTTCCCTGTACTATGTTTTCGATCTCGATATCAGCATCGAAATAAACGCCTCCGCAGATCACCTGTTCCTCCAGCACCGTTCCTTCCCGTTTCAATTCTTTGCCGAGTACACCATAGAGATAGATATCACCCGGATTGATGACGTTTTTGGAGGTGAACTCGCGGACTGATGGTGCGTCTTTGATGTTGCGTATGTTGTACAGTCCTCTTATCACACCAGGATGATATTCGTAAGGACGTTTGTTTTCTTCAGGTGCGTATTCAAAATCAGCAGGATCGGCGGCAGGATTGGTTATCTTATCATATTTGTATGCAAAATCGAACTTGCCATCGCTCTCGGCTTTCCATCCGCTGTCCGTACGAAATACAAGCCCGGCACCGGTTCTGAAAACAGTGATCGTCCGCACCACGCGGATTCCCCAGGGATATAAAATGCTTTTTACCTGGATCACTTCATGCCCGGTGCGGCCCATCAGTACATCAAACCTTGCCTGGCTGGTCTGTGCAATCGCGGCGGTAGGGCTGATCCAGTTGGAAAACATATTGGCTCCATAGCCTGTGATGTCCATGCGCGAAACGGGTACGCCACGAGATAAGCCAATCTCTGTGGAGTTGTTCAGTGGTGCATAGAGAAATTCAGAGTTGAATAACGTGGTAACCCGGTCACCAAGGTTGCTGGCGCCGGATGGTTGGCCGATCCAGTTGAGTGCATTGTTGAACTGCATCGTATAGCCCGGGAAGAGAGGGCTGTCATGGTCTTGCGGCGGGCCGGATTTTTTTCCATAATCACCGGCAAGCAATCGCAGTTGAATGCCGCCAGTGAGGCGATGTGACCCATCGGGTTCACGCCGGAATTTTGGCTGGATGTTTTTAATTTCTGGTGAAATGGTTTGGCCGAGACCGCGACCAATATATGCCAGACCGCGCATACCGAAAGGCAGGCTGATGGCGGCAATAGTATAATTAGTGGGGCGTTGTTTGTAATCTTCAACCAATTCATCGATCATCGGTATCGGCGCCAGCGGTACGGGTGCAGTATTATTATTCCAGAAGCGCGAAGGCCCGCCATCATTGGCATAGTACATGAATCCTTCTTCGGGATCCATCGGAAGCTTTGCTGATGATGGGTTCTCCGGATCCGCCCGATCGGGTTTGGTAAGGTTTATCTCCGGCTCCCAGGCCATCAGGGGCAAGGTGAACGCTCGGACATTGCTTGCGGGTAGTTTCACTTGCATCCCTTCCACGATAAAGGGAAACGCGCCATTGTTAGTAGCTGTTACTGTTGCGCTTTCACCATCATTGTTACGGCGTACGTCACCGGTTCGTATCAATGTAAGATTTGTACCAAAGCTTACACCCAGTTGATTGGCATTGCTGCTGACATCGAGCAGTGAAAAATGATCCGAAAGACCGAAGGCCTTTTCCCAGTTGGCTTCAAGGTTCTGCCGCACGGCGCGTATGTTTCCGGCAGCGCTGGCAGATTCCAGCATGGTCTTCGCTGCAGTGGGGTCAATAGTCGGTTTTGATTCTGGCGTGATGATCTGGACACCTGGCTCAAACCTGCCGATCATGTCCCTGACAGTAAGCCGGCGGCTGTTGTTCAAACGCCCGAACACAAGTGCTCGTTTGTTGCGGATCCCTGGAGCAGGCTGTGGCCTGGGTTGCTCGGCAGGTGTTGGGTTTGCGGGCTGCTCGGGGAGTTGCATGAAATTTGGCAGCTCCTGGCCGCCAAAATAGAAACCGACATCCACCTGGTCGGTATTGTTTTCAAGTTGAACATATCGCACCGCTCCAATCAGGATAATTCCTGACTCCAGTTTGCCGCCGCGCTGCAGCCGTTCGAAGATCGCTTTCCATTTGCCGAGGTTAGCCACGTAAGGATCGGGCAAGGTGGGGAGATAGGAAAATAACTGAAAGGTGAGAAAGAGATTTGCGCGTGTTATTTTTTCCCATGCCTCATCGGCTTCGCCAAATAATACGAAGCCGGCAACAGGAGAAACGGTGAAGAGCGCATTCTCCATGGCGATGGATTGCCGGCGGATACGAGGCGCGGCTGCTCCTGCAACTGTGGGTTGCTCTTCAATGGTATCTTGCAGCAGGTATACATTTCGTTTATCATCCGCGGCGGCGAGGAGTACATTGGCAGAAATGGTGTGTATGCGAAATGGTTCGCCGTCCACTTTCACTGGCCGGTCGGCATGGATCGTCACATCTCCCGTCGCGATGAGCATTTCAACGCCGTGGCTTCGTATGATGTAGAGAAACGAGGCTTCATCCCGGTACAGGATCCTCGTGGTGCAGGGAGAAGACTGGCCCGCATCCTGCCACAGGTCGAAATGCTGGCTGGCTCCAAGCAGGCTGGCCGCAGTATCGAGCATATCTATCTCTCCCGGTTTCCCATGGATCACGGGTTTCACTAACCTTGCCTCATCATTTTCCAGCCCCTCCCATTCCGCCGTGATGCCATTCTTCAACTCGATCCAGGCACCACCATTGCCATTGACTACGATCGGTGAGGCTACGTTGATTTGGGCTATGGGAAGTGACCAACTGGCGGTACTGATGAAGGCACCATCATCGAGGATCACCCATGGACTGACAACGTTCTTCATAGCAAACCGGTCGGTATCCACGGTCCAGGGGATCAGCAGCCTGCCGGATGTGATGGAGAAAGTAATTGCTTGCTGCGGATTAAAAGTAAACGACAGCGGTTGCCCGAATATCGTCGCGCTGGCAGCAGCGATAGAAACGAAATCGAGTTTGCCATTGCGGATAATGAATTCAGTTTTATCCGGCATGGCATATTGTGCCTCACGCGCATCGCGGCCATGCGAGTTGGTATTGCCTGCAAAATCATCCGTTCCCTGTACCAGGCTGAGGGATGCCGTGATGGTAGTGGCCGGAGAAATGGTGAGTTTGTTTTGTTGTAACACTGGTGCATGGGAAAGGCGAATAATGCCTTCACTCACCTGCAGGCCGGCGAACTGGTTAGCTGTTGCAGTGGGTACAAAGAAGCGTGTATTGATCCATACACTACCCGCTACCACGCGGTATTCGGTTGCCACATCCTGTGGCTGTGGTATAAGCCGCCAGGGAAAAGAAGCGCGGAACAGAATCGCAGGTTGGGTGCCGATATAAAGGACGACCAGTTTTTGAATGCGGTAAAAATCGATCCATATCTCTCTGCCTTCGTTATTGAGAAATGGGCCGACGGTTTCGCGGGGTTTGGCGCCGCTTGCCCAATCCGGCATACTGCCGGCGAGCAATGGATTGATGACTGGAGTGGAGCGGATAAAGAACTGTTCCTCATCATCGTCATCCGTTGCAGGCTGGTTTCTCTCAAGCACGTTACCTGCTATGTGACTAATGCGGGCAAGATGATCGGCGGAAATGCGGTCCCTTGCATAAAGATCGGAGTTGGCGAAGATCTGCTCAAGACCATTGTCAGTGTCTGACCTGGAAGACCGGACAAGGGATGCTGCCATACGGGTGCGGGCAGATTCAAGTTGCCTGAGCTGTTGTGGTAAGGCAGCGTTCAGTTGGCCCGTCATCGTCTCAAGGACGGCAGTTAGTTGCTCTCTTGTCATCACGCGTTGTTTAGAGATGAAGAATGGCTACTAACGGGTGAGAACCTTTAAGAGAAGGCTGAATTAACTGCAATAATTATTCCCCGAATGGGGAAATGATGGGAGTTGGATGAAAATACCACAAAGAGGTGATGGGTTTCACGCAAAGCCGCCAAGCAAAAAAAGAGCGCAAAGACATGCTGTACCCGGCAGCTCTTTGCGCTCTTTGCTTTCTTTATTTCTTTGCGTGAAACTCCTAAGACACGGCCTTGATACCGGGTAACTCCTTTCCTTCAAAAAATTCCAGCATTGCTCCACCGCCAGTGGAGACATAACTGACCTTATCGGCGAAGCCAAACTGATTGACCGCCGCTACTGAATCACCCCCCCCAACGAGTGAGAAGGCGCCTTGAGCTGTGGCTTCCGTAACGGCTGTTGCGATGGCTTTTGTGCCTGCCTGGAATTTTTCCATTTCAAAAACACCCATTGGACCGTTCCAGAGTATGATGCGTGCTTTGTGAATGACATTGGTAAACTGTTCGATCGCGCGGGCGCTGATATCAAGCCCCATCCATCCCTCGGGGATGTTGTTGCTGGGAGCAGCGGAAGTTTGGGCATCTGCAGCAAACTTATCGGCGATCACAGAGTCGGAAGGCAGGTGGATGCAGACGCCTTTAGCTTCTGCTTTTTTCAATAATTCCCTGGCAGTATCCAGGCGATCATCTTCACAAAGGGAGTTACCGATCTGGCCACCCGCTGCTTTCATGAAGGTATAGGCCATACCGCCGCCGATGATGATATCTGTAGCACGCTCGAGCAGGTTCTCGATGATCAATATCTTATCCGACACCTTTGCACCACCGATGATGGCTACAAATGGTTTGTCGTTGCTGTGCAATACCTTCTGCGCACTGGCTACTTCGCTTTCCATCAAGGGACCAAACAGGCGCTGATCGGGCGCAAAGAATTCCGCAATCACCGCAGTGCTGGCATGTGCCCGGTGCGCTGTACCAAAGGCATCATTGACCCATACATCACCGAGTTTGGATAATTTTTCTGCAAAACCTTTATCCCCTTTTTCCTCTTCCTTGTAAAACCGAAGGTTTTCCAGCAGCAGCACTTCACCTGGTTGCAGGTTGGCAGCCGCGGCTTCTGCTTCTGCGCCCATGCAATCTTTGGCAAAGATGAGTTTATGACCCGCCAGCAGTTTTTCGAGATGGGGCACCAGGTGTTTGAGTGAATATTTTTCCTGGGGTCCGTCTTTCGGCCGGCCGAAATGGGACATAAGGATGGCGCTCCCGCCGTCTGCCAGGATCTTTTTGATACCTGGGATGGCTGCAGTGATCCGGGTATCGTCGGTGATCTCAAATTTATCATTCAGCGGAACATTGAAATCCACGCGAACGAGTGCCTTTTTTCCTTTGAAATTATAGTCGTTGAATGTTGCCATAGCAATACATTATTAATTGTCTGGTAAATAAAAAGCCAGGATACGACTCTGGCTTTGTTGATTAAAATAATATGCTGAAGGATCTTATTTGCTGATCAGTCCGGCGAAATATTTCACGGTACGAACGAGCTGGCTTACATAGCTCATTTCGTTATCGTACCAGCTAACAGTGCGTACCAGTTGGGTATCACCAACGGTTTGCACACGTGTCTGAGTAGCGTCAAATAATGAACCAAAGCTGATGCCGATGATATCCGAGCTGACGATTTCGTCTTCAGTATAACCAAAGCTTTCGTTGCTGGCCGCTTTCATGGCGCTGTTTACTTCTTCAACGGTGGTCTTTTTACCCAGAACGGCTGTCACTTCAGTGAGTGAACCCGTAAGTGTGGGTACACGTTGTGCGCTGCCATCGAGTTTGCCTTTGAGAGGCGGCAGTACGAGGCCAATTGCTTTGGCGGCACCGGTACTGTTAGGCACAATATTCTGTGCGGCGGCACGGGCCCGGCGTAGATCGCCTTTAGGATGGGGAGCATCCTGCGTATTCTGGTCGTTGGTATAAGCGTGAATGGTGGTCATGAGGCCGTTAACGATACCAAATTTCTCTTCAAGTACCTGCGCCATAGGAGCCAGGCAGTTGGTGGTACAGGAAGCGCAACTGATGATGGTTTCGCTGCCATCGAGGGTATTGTGGTTAACGTTGAAAACGATGGTCTTGAGATCGCCGGTAGCCGGTGCGGAGATAACGACGCGCTTGGCACCTGCGGTGATATGTGCCTGTGCCTTGCCCTTATCGGTGAAGAAACCTGTGCACTCGAGGACTACATCAACCCCGTGATCTTTCCAGGGAATTTGTGCGGGATCTTTCTGCGCATATATTTTCACTTCATCGCCATTGACGGAGATGGAATTTTCTGATGCAGTTACGTTAGCGTCAAAACGGCCTTGCGCGCTGTCATATTTCAGTAGGTGGGCGAGAACTTTCGGGCTGGTGAGGTCGTTGATGGCGACCACATCGATGCCCTCCATTTTATAAATCTGGCGGTATACGAGTCTGCCGATACGTCCAAAACCATTGATAGCGACTTTAACTGTGCTCATCTTTGAGATTTTAATTTTTTTTAAAGAGTGTCGAAGTTAACTAATCGAGTGTGAAAATGTGCAAATCGTTAGGTCGGGCGTTCCCGTTTCAATGGCAGTCTTCAAAGTTAGGGAAAATGCGGGAGGCGGGAAGCTGGACTTGCCCTGAGCCTGTCGAAGGGTGCGGGATGCTGGATACTGGTAAGAGGGAGAAGGAAAGCGAGAGCGGGTCGCCTTCAGTTTTGAGGTTTGAATTTTCACTTTTGAATTTTGAATTTTTCATGGACCAATTAATTGCCGCTACGATCATGATCGCCGACCGGACTTACCGGATCAAGGTTCAACCGAAGGATGAAGAAGTCCTGCGCCGAACCGTGAAACTGGTCAACGATAAGGTGATCGAATACAAGACCCAGTTTGCCGGCAAGGACATGCAGGACTATATCGCCATGGTGTTGATCTGGCTGGCGACCGAACAGCAGTCTGGCGGTAACAATACAGCCGTCATAGAAGAAATTGACAGGAAACTGCAACAATTGGAAAAAATGATCGATTCAGCTTCTTCCCGCTAATTTATTCTTATCCGTTTTTCTCCGCGGATCTCCCGCATTCGGCTTTAATGGCATTTCACAGCCTTCACGTGCCATAATTCACCCCTTTTTGTATCTTCGCCCTATTCCTGTTTTGAAAAACGGGGTCTGCTTAACACAATGATTTGCAGAATAAACCATATCATTTTTTTGGAACACATTAAACAACAGATTCATGGACTCAACTATATTATCTCTCATCGTCGGTGCAATCGCCCTGATAGTGGGGCTTCTGGTGGGTAAGGTAATTTTTGCAAAAAACACATCTAAAAAACTCGAAGAAGCTGAACTGCAATCCAACTCCATTCTCAAAGAAGCCGAATTAAGGGCTGAAACGATCCGCAAGGAAAAGGAACTGGAAGCCAAAGAAAAATTTGTCCAGCTCAAGGCCGCTCATGACCGTGAGGTGAATGACCGCAACCGCAAGATCAACGACATGGAAAACCGTGTGCGCCAGAAAGAACAGGCCATCACGCAGAAAGAAGCCGGACTGGAGAAGCAATTGAAAGAGAATGAGACGATCAAGGAGAACCTCAATCGCCAGATCGACCTCGTAAACATTAAGCGGACAGAACTGGAGAAGCACCAGGAAGAGCATATCCGCCGGCTGGAAAAAATTGCCGGTCTTTCTGCCGATGAAGCCCGCAACCAACTGATCGAAAGCCTGAAAAACGAGGCCAACACCCAGGCGATCGCGATCCAGCAGGAGATCATCGACGAGGCCAAGACCAAGGCCAATAAAGAAGCACGCAAGATCATTATTCAAACCATACAGCGGACCGCTGCCGAGCAGGCGATCGAGAACTCGATCACCGTTTTCAACCTGGAAAGCGATGAAATAAAAGGCCAGATCATCGGCCGGGAAGGACGAAATATTCGGGCGATCGAAGCAGCCACAGGGGTAGACCTGATCGTGGATGATACACCGGAGGCCATCCTCCTCTCCAGTTTCGACCCGCTTCGTCGTGAGATCGCGCGATTGAGCCTGCAGCGGCTGGTGACCGACGGACGTATCCACCCCGCCCGTATCGAGGAAGTGGTGGAAAAAACCCGGAAGCAGATTGAAGAGCAGGTGATGGAGATCGGTGAGAGAACTGTTATCGAACTGGGCATACATGGCCTGCACAAAGAACTGGTCAGAATGGTCGGCCGGATGCGCTATCGTTCTTCCTATGGACAGAACCTGCTGATGCACAGCCGTGAGACAGCCAATCTTTGCGCGACGATGGCCGCTGAACTTGGCCTGAATCCAAAGCTGGCAAAACGTGCCGGTCTGCTCCATGATATTGGTAAAGTGCCCGATGAGGAAAGCGAACTGAGCCACGCATTGCTCGGTGCCAAGCTCGCAGAAAAATATGGTGAGAACCCGGCAGTAGTAAATGCCATCGGTGCTCACCACGATGAAATGGAAATGCAATATGTGATCTCACCGATCGTTCAGGCCTGCGATGCGATAAGCGGGGCAAGACCTGGCGCAAGACGCGAGATCATGCAGCAATATCTCCAGCGGATCAAAGACCTGGAAAATCTGGCCATGGCCTACAATGGGGTTGAAAAAGCTTACGCCATCCAGGCGGGCAGAGAACTCCGCGTGATCGTGGAGGCGGATAAAGTCACCGACGGCGACTCTGAAAAACTCTCATTCGAGATAGCCCAGAAGATCCAGACGGAGATGACCTTCCCCGGCCAGATCAAAGTGACCGTGATCCGGGAAAAGCGGACAGTAAATGTTGCTCGTTAAACGAACTATCATTTTTTCCGTGAAAGTCAGGGTGTTAGCCGACAAGCAGTAAATATTTCCGATAAAAACGAGGCAACGGATTCCTAATACCGAAGGATTCCCTTACCTTTGCCATCCTTAAAAATAAGAGTCATGAACGCCATAGCATTTGTACATGAGCAACTAAGCACCCAGAAGAAATTTCCCGCCTTCAAAGCAGGTGATAATGTAACTGTGAACTATAAGATCGTTGAAGGTAATAAGGAAAGGATCCAGTCTTTCAAGGGTGATGTGATCAAGAAGCAGGGCGCCGGATTTACTTCCAGCTTCACTGTTCGCAAGATCTCCGATGGCGTTGGTGTTGAAAGGGTTTTCCCTTTTGCTTCTCCGCACATTGACTCAGTTGTATTAAACAAGACTGGTAACGTTCGCCGTGCGAAACTGTTCTATCAGCGTAAACGTAGCGGTAAAAGCGCTCGTATCCGTGAAAAACGTGTACTTACCGCGGCTGACGCAGCTAAATAAATTGCACTTTCCCAAATATTTGATCCCGCGCCTGAAGCGCGGGATTTTTTTTACGAGATTCTACCCCGTAATTCAACCACTATTTTGCAAATAGTAATTCCTATCTTTGGATTCTAATTATTCACTATCATGATACAAGCTAATTTACTGGGTGTGCTGGGTACGAACGAGATCATCATCATCCTGATCATTGTACTTCTTTTATTTGGAGGTCGGAAGATTCCTGAGCTGATGCGTGGACTTGGTAAAGGTGTACGTGAATTCAATGACGCGAAGACGAACGTGAAAAAGGAAATGGAAGAAAGCGTTTCAGAAATCAAGAATCCATAAGCTCGTTTTCTTTTCCCCAGAAAGTTACTCCCGCATTTGTTTGATTACACTTCCATTGCTGACTATCACGCCTGGTTGAAAACCGGTGCTGGTAGCTGTTTGCAGGCTGTTGACCACTACCTTGCCAGGATCAGTGAGCACAGCGACCTCAATGCATTCGTGGCCGTCTACGCCGATGAAGCGCGCGAGCGCGCGAGCCGCCTCGATGCCGAACGCAGTGCCGGAAAGCCTGTGGGTCGTCTGCACGGTGTTGTGATCGGTATCAAGGATGTACTCTGCCTGAAAGATCATCCGGTCACCGCTGCTTCTGCTATCCTTGGTGGCGGCCAAGCGGGTAAGGAATTTATCTCGCTCTATACAGCTACTTCCGTTCAACGCCTCCTCGATGAAGAAGCCATCATCATCGGACATCTCAACTGTGATGAATTTGCGATGGGGTCTACGAATGAGAACTCCGTCTATGGACCCGTCCTGAACGCAGCCGATAAAACCCGCATTCCCGGCGGCTCTTCCGGAGGATCAGCCGTTGCCGTGCAGGCCGGACTTGTAATGGTCAGCCTGGGGAGCGACACCGGTGGGTCGGTCCGGCAGCCTGCCGATCACTGCGGTATCATCGGGATGAAGCCCTCCTATGGCTTTATATCCCGTTATGGTCTCCTCGCATATGCATCTTCCTTTGACCAGATTGGGGTATTCTCCCGAAACATCTCCGACCTTGCCCTGGTGCTGGAGATAATGGGCGGGCCTGATGAGTTTGACAGCACCGCTGCTCCCCTGCAAGATATCAACTTAAGCGAACCTCCACCAACGGGTAAAAAATACCGGATTGCCTGGTTCCCCCAGGCCATCGAACACCCCTCCCTCGATCCGGAGATCCGGTCAGCAATCCAGGGCCTTCTCGACCGCCTCGCCAAGGAAGGCCATGAGGTCAGACCTGTTGATTTTGAACTGATTGACCATATTGTACCAGCATATTATGTATTAACAACCGCCGAAGCTTCCTCCAATTTATCGAGGTACGATGGGGTACGGTATGGCCATCGGACGACAGCGGCAACCGATACCATTCACGACCTCTATAAGTTGAGCCGCTCCGAAGGGTTTAGCCCGGAGGTGAAGCGCAGAATCATGCTTGGCACGTTTGTTCTAAGTGCCGGCTTCTACGATGCCTATTTCACACAGGCGCAAAAAGTTAGAAAATTGTTATTTGACCAAACGCAATTGATCTTCAGGGACTTCGACTTCATTTTCATGCCTACGGCCCCCGGTACCGCCTATCCGGCCGGTCAGGCTTCGAAGGACCCAATTGCGATGTACCTGGCTGATATCTACACGGTTATGGCTAACCTTGTCGGAATACCGGCAATTTCCCTCCCGCTCTTCACCCACACGAATGGCATGCCTTTTGGCGTGCAGGTGCTGGCAAATCGGTTTAATGAGTTACCTTTGCTCCACATTTCGGGGCATTTGATGCAACCCTAAAAGACTTCTGCGAGAACCGGACCACACATATTTTTTCCTGCTATGGTGGGATAACCTGTAAAACTCGGCTTGATGTTTAAAAAAATTTTAGTTGCTGGCATTTTTGCTCTTCCTGTCACCTTTACTTCTTTTGCTGCAGGCAGCGGTTACTCGCCTGCAGGAGATACCACAGATATAGTTATCAAAAAGGACACCATTTCCATCCAGTCAGTAAAACTGGATCCGAAACAGGGTTTTAAGGACCTTTTTGTCAACACATCTGAGGTAAATGGGGTATCTGCGGAACACCTGAACCCACGGGCAGTGAAATTCGTGGAAGATTATATGGCGAAACATACGTCATCGATGACGGAGATGAAGAGCTGGGGAAAGCCTTATTTCGATATGATGGATGCCATCCTCGAGCAGCATGGCCTGCCTAAGGAAATGAAATACCTGGCGGTGATCGAATCACAACTTAAATCAAACGCCCGCTCCTGGGCTGGTGCAGTTGGTCCCTGGCAGTTTATGCCGGCTACTGCCCGTAATATGGGCCTCAAGGTTACCCGCAAGGTTGATGAGCGCCGCGATCTTTACAAGAGCAGCCACGCCGCTGCCAAGTACCTCTCCAACCTGTTTGACCTGTATGGTGACTGGTTGCTGGTGATTGCCGCATACAATAGCGGACCAGGCACCGTCAATGGAGCCATCAAAAGAAGCGGATCCCGCGATTTCTGGACCCTCCAGAATTTCCTGCCGCTGGAATCCCGGAATCATGTGAAGAAATTCATTGCCACCCATTATATCATGGAAGGTGAAGGCGGGGTGACCACGCTGACCAAAACAGAGGTAGCTGCCCATCTGCTGAATCAGAATGCCACAGGTGGTACGGCGGTTGACCCAGGTGGTAATTCGAAGACGCTGTCTGTTTCCGGAAGATATAATTCATTGGTGATGACTCGTCACCTTGAAATGGACCTGGCATCGTTTCATAAATTCAATCCCAACTTCGACCGGCAGATCGCTGATTTTGGAAAATATGAACTGACCCTCCCAACCGACAAAATGGAGCTGTTTGCAGCGAAAAAACAGGACATCCTGAATGAATCACTGCAGGTCCTCCTGAACCCGGTGTATGCTTCGCAGTCGATCAAATAAGTAAACCCTGATAAACGATTTGTATGCCTGTTATAATAACAGGCATACTTTTTTATGGATATGTGGGAGAAAAAACGACATTATGAAACAAACCCTGAAATTATTCGGACCGCTGGCAACTGCTGCGATCCTGTTGGCCTCCTGCTCCTCTTCAAAAAATGCACAGACCTCGGTGGATCGTGATGATATTAAAGGAAGCTGGCGGCTTGACAACATCAGCTATGAAGGTGTAGCGAACAAAGATAATCTCCGCATTACGCTGCTGGAAGAAGGCACTGATGCCTGCCTGAAAGGAAGTACCTGGACGTTCCCCAACAACGGTAACGGCACATATACAATCAGTGATGGTGCATCCGGCTGCGTAAGTGGCGAAAGAAACATTGTATGGTCTTACCGCACAGAAGGGGGCCAGCCCATTTTGCAATACAAACGCATCTCCGGTGGCGCCAAGCCCAGTGAGATCAAGGACGGTTATCGATTCAAAGTGATCTCCGCAGATGGCGCTACGTTACAACTTCAGTCAGAGGTCAGCTTTGAAGGCCGGCCCCTCTATATCAATTACTCCTTTACAAAATTGTGATCTGATCAATGCAATAAAAAAAGCCCCTCCGATTGGAAGGGCTTTTTTTTGTTTCAGGAATTTTTCTAGAACCTGTAACCTAAAGAAAGACCAAAGCCGGTGTTCTTATACTTTGGCAGGTCATTGGGACCATTGGTGATCTCAGGGTACATATTAACCAATCCAAGACCGGCATTCAATTGCAGGGAAACTTTGTTGGACATTTCATAACCCACGAGCAGGTTGGCACCGGCATCGATGCGTTTAGCACGATAAGGATTCAGCGCTACATCGGCCAGGGTGATCTCGTTATCAAATTCATAATCGATGTCAGGACCTGTTTCGGGCTTGTAACTTCCACCAACACCCACAGCTACATATGGTCCGAAACCCAGCAGAAGTTTGCCGGCCCCAAGAGTTGGTTTGTAGAGGAAATTGACCGGTACTTCGATGTACGACAGGTTGAACTTCGCATCAGGCTGGGTATCGCTTGATTTTGCACCTTTCTGTGAGAACAGCAGTCCAGGCTGCACATAGAAATCAACACCAACGGGAATTTCAGCATTTACCCCGACATGGAAACCGGGTTTCAGCCGGAACTCAGGATCATCGTCATTAATGTCCTTTCCGGTAATATTTTGAAAATTTACGCCAGCACGGATGCCAAAGGTTGTCTTTTGCTGAGCAACTGAAGTTGCTGCAAGAAATACTGTCGCGAGTACCGACAGTCCAATTTTTGTTTTCATGAGTTTTGTTTTGAATTAATAATGGGAAAAAGATTATTGACCAGCTTCTTTCTTCGCTTCCTGTTTCATTTTTTCGTTAGCTGTGATAAGGAAATCAACACGGCGATTCAGTGATCTGTTGGCATCTGAATCATTACCATATTTTGGTGCCGTTTCACCAAACCCTTTTGTAGTGATACGTGAAGAGGATACATTTTTATTGCGGAGGTAAGTGGCCACGGCACTTGCCCGGCGTTCAGACAGGCCCTGATTGTATTCCTCCGTACCCGTGTCATCAGTATGACCCTGGATCTCGATATTAGTATCCGGATATTTATTCAGGATACGGACCAGTTCATCAAGGCTGTTCTTTGCCTGGTCTCCCAGTGCTGCCTGGTCGAAACCGAAGAGGATCTTGTTATTAAATTCAACAACGATTCCTTCCTCCACCCTCTCCACTTTTGCTCCGGGCACTTCATTTTTGATGTCCTCTGCCTGTTTATCCATTTTCCGGCCTATGACAGCACCGGTTACGCCACCTACAGTGGCACCGATGATCGCTCCAAGCGCGGTATTTCCTGATGCTTTTCCGATAACTGCGCCGATCGCGCCTCCGCTGGCTGTGCCGATCGCTGCTCCTTTCTGGGTACGGTTCAGATTCTTACAACTCGCAAGACAGAGAGAAAAGGCCACTGCCCATAGTCCTGCACGCTTCATGTTACTCATATAAATTTTGTTTGATTCTCACCCACGATTCCAAACATCATACCATAGCACGTATTTTATAAAAATTACATTGTAGCGCGCTGTCATATAATTCAGTACGTGTTAAGAAACGCCCTCAAGTCAGGAAAAGACCCTCAATGTATTTTTTTGGATAATATGACGCGGCCTAAAACGGGAAAAATCATCCCAGCACGGTGCGGATGGCAGCAGCTTTCAGCAGGCATTCCTCCCATTCCAGTTCAGGATCACTGTAGAAGGTAATTCCTGACCCCGCAGGGAAAGAAAGATATTGCCGGGTGCTATTGTATATAATACTGCGTATAACGACATTGAGGTCGAAGTCGCCTGCAGGCGTGATATAACCCACGCTGCCGGAGAAGATGCCACGGGTGAAGTTTTCATACTGATCGATCAGTTGACGGACACGCTCTTTAGGAGCACCCGTCATGGAACCCATCGGAAAAGTAGCCGCCAGGATTTCTGTAAATGATTTACCCTGGTCGACTTCTCCGCTGATGGTTGATATCATCTGATAAACCTGAGGAAATGAATAAATACCAAATAATTCATCAACTACCACGGACCCTTCAAGGCAAATCCTGGCCAGGTCATTCCGGACCAGGTCGACGATCATCACGTTCTCTGACCGGTCCTTTGCACTTTGAGCAAGCTGGTCTTTTTGCTGCAGGTCGGCAGATGGCTCACCCTGTATTCTCGCCGCTGTACCCTTGATGGGTTGGGAGATGATCCTCGTGCCGGCTTTCTTCAGGAATCGTTCAGGGCTGGCGCAGAGCAGCCAGTTATCCTCCAACCGGTAAAGCGCCGAAAATGGATTGGGAGACAGCGTTACAAGTCGTTGGAAAAGAGCCAGGGGGTCAATCACGGCGCCTGTAGCAAAAAACTCCTGGCAGAAGTTGATCTCATAGCAATCGCCTCTGAGTATATGCTGTTGTAACTGGCGTATAATACTTAGATACTCTGCCTTTTTGAGGCGACTCTGTATGGGCGGGGCTGATATGTCGCCGTTCGCTGACTCCGTTGCTGAGAGGATTTCGTTCATCACCATGTCAGGCTCTCCTGCTTCGATGGCGATGCTATTGGCGGTGATATGAATCAAGACTGTGGGCTCAAAGAAAAAGCAGGGAGGAAATGAACCCGTCACCAAACCATCTTGCCTGGTTCCTTTGTTTAAAGGAATGAAATCATAATTCAGGTGGCCGAAGATGGTTCTATTTCTGCTGTCTATGAAACCCTGCAGTCCGGCCAGTTCTCCCTTATTTCCCCGGAAGGCCGCCTGCGTGCCGGCGCCCACAATACATTCAAGCGAGTCAGGGCCCGACTGGTAAGACTGGCTATCCAGAAAACAAAAAGTGTTGAACCGTTGCAGCCAGTTCAACACTTTGTTCTTTATTTTCCCGGCATCTTCAACCGGGAAGGAAACTGTATTCAGTGTTTTGCGTTTGTACGAACAGGTGAATTAATAGTCATCTTCTTCGTCACCGAAATCATCACTGTCGTTGAACATGTCCTTGAATTCGTCATCGACCTTGAAGTCGTCGTCATCATCGGCAGTTTTTTTGCCTGCAGCGCCGGTTGTTTTCTTGCCTTTTGATTTCGGGATATCGAATTCGTCGAAGTCAGGATCCCATTCTTCTTCCTCTTCTACTTTTTCCCACTCGTCTACCTCATCTTCCTCGGCGTCATCATCATCGTCATCATCGCTGGCTTTCTTTGATGAAGCCTTTGCCGACTTTTTTGCAGGCGCAGGCGTATCGTCCAGATCCTCGTCCAATTCATCCTCATCATCTTCCTCTTGTTGTTTCTTCGGTTTTGAAGATTCTTTCTTTGCGGATGACTTGTCGGTACCGGTCGTTGCTTTTCCAGTTACTTTCTTGTCC
>JAEZAM010000128.1 GCA_023430465.1 Bacteroidota bacterium
TGTTGTTTGTCCCCAGCCATAAATGGCCCTTATTTGTTCCCGCCCCGGCGTACGCGAATTGATTCTCGTGTGTTCATACCCCAGCGAATCGAGCAATCGATTTATGGCTATGCCGCCGCCTGCAAGCTTTTGCAACCAGAGGCTCGCTGTATTGTCGCTGGTTGTGAGCATCAGCATGATGATTTTTTTCAACGCGATCTGTTCTCCATCCTTGAATGAGCCAAGGATGTCCTCGCCTTCGTAAAGCAACGAATCGCGGTAGACATGAGAGGAGTCATAATGCAGGAGTCCCTGCTGCATCAACCGCATCACTCCGAGCTGGATCGATACTTTGACAATGCTGGCGGTGGGAAAAACAGTATCCGCATTGATCATTGCCACTTTACCGGTACGGAGATTTTTTACATACACACCGGCATCACCGGGATACCCTTTGAGCATCTCCTGCAAACGCGCTTCGAGTTTTCGGTCGGCTTTTTGAGCCAGGCCCTGCAGCGGTGCCAGCAAAATTAGCAGCCAGATGTACTTTTTCATTTTCATCATTTAGTATTCATGTAATCCAGCACCAATTGGCAAAACGCCGTGACGCCAGTTTTCATTCCTGCATCATCCACATAAAAATCAGGTGTGTGGTGTGGCGCCGCGGTCGAGGGATCTTTGCCCTTGGGCATCCCGCCCAGGTAAAAGAAGAATGACGGGGCCTTTGTTCCAAAATAGGAAAAGTCTTCGGCACCGGTGACCCATTCCCGCTCCGTAACGTTTGCATCACCGATCGCTTTCTTCAGCGATGGCAACATTTTCTGTACAAGCGCGGGGTCATTGAAAGTAACCAGGGTTTTTGTATCGATCTCGACCTCCGCGGTCACATGCGCCGCCTCTGCAGTTTTTTGAATGGTATGCCGGAAGCGGCGATGAATATCTTTTTGCATGTTGCTGTCCAACGTGCGGATGGTGCCAGTCATCAGGCAATCCTCCGAGATAATATTATTTCTGACACCACCCTGTATTTTGCCAACAGTGATGACAACTGGTGCTTTGGTTAACATCGACTCGCGGCTGACGATATTTTGCAGCGCCTGGATAATCTGGGCAGAGGCCGTTATCGGATCGATGCCTAGCCAGGGCTGTGACCCATGGCTCGCCTTGCCTTTGACCCGGATGGTGAAAAAATCGGCAGCGGCCATGAAGGCACCAGGTTTATACTGGATCTTGCCGACCTCGATCGTGGATTGTATATGCAGCCCAAACATCACATCTACTTTCGGATTTTCCATCACGCCTTCTTTGATCATTAACGCAGCACCGCCTTCTTCCCCTTCAGGCGCGCCTTCTTCAGCGGGCTGGAATACAAATTTGACCGACCCTTTCAACTCGCTCTTTATCGCACTCAGCACTTCCGCGACCCCAAGAAGGATGGCAACGTGGGTATCATGTCCACAGGCATGCATTACACCCACTTCCTGGCCATTGTAGGTTGTTTTGACTTTTGACATATAGGGGAGATCAACCCTCTCGGTAACCGGGAGAGCGTCCATGTCCGCACGTAAACCGATACAAGGTCCGGGTTTGGCTCCTTTCAACAGGCCAACGACGCCGGTTTTTCCAACTCCTTCCGTGACTTCAATCCCCAGCTCTTTCAGTCGGTTAGAAACAAGCTCCGCTGTTTTGAATTCTCTGTTCCCTAATTCAGGGTATTGATGCAGTTGGTGCCTGGTCGAAATGCAACGTGCTTCGGACTTATTGATGAGCGATTCAAGCTTCTGTTTTTGTGCAAATAATGTTATAGAGAAAAAGAAGGAAATGATCAGGAACGCCGACTTTCGCATGCGGAAAAATTTTGATGAATTTACCATAAAATGTGTTGAAACGTTTACCTTCAAACACATGTGATCATTCACCCGAAAAAGCCATCAGTCAAAGATGCCGCTTCGTCACCTGATCTTCCTGCGCGCCGTGTTCATGCACAGCCTGTCCGCCTTTGGCGGTCCACAGGCGCACATTGCCATGATGATGAAGACGTTTGTCCGTGATATTCCTTGTGTTACAGAAAAAGAATTGATGGAGTACAATGCCTTTTGTCAGTTGCTCCCTGGCGCATCCTCCACGCAAACGCTGACCTTGATTGGATACAAACGCGGCGGGATTCCATTGGCCGTACTTACATTGCTGATATGGATATTGCCAGCATCAATGATGATGGGTGCTCTTTCGTTTCTCTTGCATTACATCGATAAGAAAGCGCTTGACACGGATATATTTAAATTCATAGCGCCCATGGCTGCAGGCTTTTTGTTGTATGCCTGCGTGGTAGCCTTTCCTCATGCCGTCCGCAACACCGTTACATGGATCATTATGCTCGTGAGCGTGGCGGTGACATACTATCTTTTTCGATTACCCGTGGTTTTCCCGATGTTGATCGTTGTTGGAGGCATTGCTACAAACCTCAGTCGCAAGCGTATCCCGCAGGTGGAGGAGAAGCCAAGGAAAATAAAATGGTGGAATTTCTGGTTGTTCGGGATCATCTTTATTGCTGCCGCCATCCTCAGTGAAACCGCCCGAAAGGAAGAGTGGCCAAACAGAAAACCGATCAATCTCTTTGAAAATACTTATCGGATGGGCAGCCTGGTGTTTGGTGGGGGACAGGTGCTTATGCCAATCATGTATGAGCAATTCAGTGTTCGCCCCGAAGCGATCCGCGAGAAGGATGTGAATGTCGTTCAGATCGACAAGGATGATATGTATACCGGCATGGGTATCGTTCGGGCGGTACCCGGACCCGTATTTTCCATTGGAGCGTTTGCGGGTGGCATGGCATTGAAAGACATGGGATGGGAAATGCAGGTGGTCGGTTGTATCATCGGGACCGTTGCCATTTTTTTGCCAAGTGCTTTGCTTGTGCTTTTCTTCTTCCCGATCTGGCATAACCTGAAGAAATATGCGGCTGTATATCGATCGCTTGAAGGCATCAATGCCGCCGTAGTGGGTATCATGATCGGATCTACCTTCTATATCATGAAAGATATATCGCTGATCGAAGTGAAATATATCAGTGCGCTCAATGTAACGGTTATTATCAGTACATTTCTCCTGCTGTTTTACTCACGAATACCTTCGCCCATTATCGTTGCTGCCTGCCTGTTGCTGGGCTATTTCTTCTAACGCTTATTTTTTGTAGTAACCACTGGCGAGTATTTCCTTTTCCACCGACTCCGGAACAAGATAGCGTATAGATTTTCCTTCCCTCACCAGTTGGCGTATGGCGGTGGCGGATATCTGGAGCAATGGCGCATCAAGAACCTGCACGTTGGCGCCCGGAATGGGGGTGATGTCAAAGCCCGGCCTGTTATAAATAAGGAGGGGAAAATGCTGGATGATGTAGTCGCTGTTCTTCCAGTTGCTGAGATTTTGAAAACTATCGCCGCCCATAACGATGGAAAATTTTTTATCCGGATGCTTTTCCTGGAGATGGGCCAGTGTGACACTGGTGTATGACGGGCGGGGCAAACTGAATTCAATATCAGAAACCCTCATTCGGTCATCCTGTTTAATGGCAAGATGAAGGAGGTGAAGTCGATTGTACTCATTGAGCAGGCCGTGGTTGGGCTTGAATGGGTTTTGAGGGGAAACAATGAACCAGAGCTTTTCCGCCAGACCGAGGTTAAGGATGTGACTGGCGATGATAAGGTGCCCGATATGAATGGGGTTGAAGGAGCCGAAATAGAGCGCAACACTCATTGTAATTGTATGAATATCAATGAGTTGTGTTTACAATAATGTGTTCTGCCTCATTTAGCCTAAGGCTCAGTCTATACCCGGCAACCTGCACTGAAACCGGATCACCGAGTGGGGCGATTTGCTCCACAGAAATATCTTCCCCGGGAAGACAGCCCATCTCCATCAGTTTAAGGTGGATCTCTTCTGTTTCAAAGGCAAGTATCACCCCTTTCTGACCGGGACGAAGATCGGATAGTCGTTTCTTCATTACACAAAGCTAACGTTGTAATAAGAGCTTTGTTTACGAATTTTGAAACTTATGAGTACTTCTCAACCCGTTCAGTTTTTCTACGAATCACCGGTTACCCTCCGCGACCGGACGCGCCTCAAGAAATTTATTGTCAGGCTTTTTCGAGCTGAAAGCCGGGCCCTGGAATCGGTTAACTACATCTTCGTATCCGATGAGCGGCTGTTGGAGATTAACCGGTCTTATCTGCAGCATGATTACTACACAGATATCATTACGTTCGACCTGGCACCTCCGGCCATGCCGGTGGTAGGAGAGATTTATATCAGCACAGAGCGTGTGCGCGAGAATGCCTCAGCGCATAACACATCTTTAACCGAAGAGCTACACCGCGTCATCTTTCACGGAGCTTTACACCTGTGCGGATACAAGGATAAGAGCAAAGGGGATAAGATACGCATGACCGGGAAAGAGGATGAATGGCTGAGGAGATACTTTAAAAACAGATAAACCAACTGCTGGCGGCTCCGGACTGAAGTCCGGGCTATTCAAACACTGCCGGTCGGGGGGTAAAGCCCTGGCCGGCAAGCCTAATCGTTCGGCTTGAGCCTGGCCTGCCGCTCTAAATCTCAGCTTTCATCTCCGGGGCGCCCCGCGAGCCCGAAATCTCGCCCTTACTTCAGTCCGCTTGCCCGCAACCGGTCTTATTCACTTGTCTAGCTGCAACCCGACTGCCGCTAACGGCAACCAAGGGGCAAGTTCGTTACAAGAGGGGGACGAGGTACAAAATTCTTGTCCAAAATCGGGAGTCTGCGTCGTTACTCATCTTACGCCCACTCCAGGAAGGTCATTCCGAGTCAGCAACTGTAGCGTTTCACGTGAAACAAAGGACTAGGATTTAATTATCAGGGAAAATGGAGGTAATAACATATTGGGCCCATTGTGGATCGAGGAAGCTGCAGGCATGATGCCCTCTGGCAGAATTCTGTTTCACGTGGAACATCAATTGTCCTAAAATTTCCGTTCAACCACCTCCAAAGGGCTTTAGCCCTCGGTCAGCGATCTTGCATAGCCCGGATTTTGCCTGGCGAGGGCGACGGTGAGCAGTGAAGTCCACTTCTAGTGAACAGAGCTGAACATTGTTTGCAAGGGCACTAATTAAGAAGTCTCGACCAGGGTCGTAGTAAGGCCTGGACCGGCAAGGGCTTTAGCTCTTGGCCAGCGCTCTTGCATAGCCCGGACTTTAGTCGGAACAGTGAATTCGACCTCCAGTGCCGTGGCGTAAACTTTGTTCCTATAGGCACTAATTAAAGAACCTTCGGCCCCAAGCATTACAAGTCCATGGGTCGGCAAAGGGCCTTAGCCCGCAGCCGGCGATCCTGGATAGCCCCGACGTTAGTCCGGGAAAGGCGACGGTGAACAGTGAATTCGACTTCTGGTGCCTAAAACTAAACTTTGGTTCCATTGGACTTGATTAAAGAACTCGGCCCCAAGCATTACAAGTCCATGGGTCGGCAAAGGGCTTTAGCCCGCAGCCGGCGATCCTGGATAGCCCGGACTTTAGTCCGGGGAAGGCGACGGTGAACAATGAATTCGACTTCTGGTGCCTAAAACTAAACTTTGTTTCTATCGGCACTGATTAAAAAACTCCATCCCCAGTCATTTGAAGGCCATGAATCGGCAAAGGGCTTTAGGCCCGCAGCCGGTGAGTTTGGATAGCCCGGACTTTAGTCCGGGGATGATATACCCATGTTCCACGTGGAACACAGCTCCTCCAAATGGCCGCGATTGTACCGCTCTCCAGGTTACGATCGATAACATACCTTTGCAAAATGTTTCCCGAATATGATATAATAGTGGTTGGAGCCGGACACGCGGGGTGTGAGGCTGCTGCAGCCGCTGCGAATCTCGGTTCTAAAGTGCTGCTGGTGACAATGAACATGCAGACCATTGCGCAAATGAGCTGCAACCCTGCTATGGGCGGTATTGCCAAAGGACAGATCGTTCGGGAAATTGACGCACTGGGTGGTTACTCAGGCATCGTCACCGATGCCTCCATGATCCAATTCAGGATGCTGAACCGGTCGAAGGGCCCGGCCATGTGGAGCCCGAGAGCCCAGAATGACCGAATGCTCTTCGCCAGCAAGTGGCGGGAAATGCTGGAAGAAACACCCAATGTAGACTTCTACCAGGACATGGTGAAGGGCCTCCTCGTTAAAGACGAACGCGCATACGGAGTAGTAACTGGCCTGGGTCATGAGATCCGGTCGAAGGCGGTGGTACTGACAAACGGGACCTTTCTTAATGGGATCATTCACATTGGTGAGAAAAATTTCGGTGGGGGTCGCGCAGCAGAGAAAGCAGCGACCGGTATCACAGAACAGTTAGTTAGTCTTGGCTTTCAAAGCGACCGTCTCAAGACCGGGACACCACCTCGGATAGACGGGCGAAGCCTGGATTACAGCAAAATGGAAGAACAACCAGGCGATGATGAGATTACCGGGTTCTCGTTCAAAGACACAACTAAACCTTCAACTCAACGCAGTTGCTGGATCACATATACCAGCGACGCAGTGCACAACGTCCTGAAAAAAGGATTTGACAGGAGCCCAATGTTCGCCGGAAGAATAGACGGAGTTGGACCAAGATACTGCCCGTCGATCGAGGATAAGATCAACCGCTTCGCTGAAAGAGAACGCCATCAGTTATTTGTAGAACCGGAAGGTTGGAACACCGTTGAGATTTATGTCAACGGATTCTCGACTTCGCTTCCCGAAGACATACAATACGAAGCCCTTCGTATGGTTCCCGGTTTTGAGAAGTGCCGGATCTTCCGCCCCGGATATGCCATTGAATACGACTACTTTCCGCCTACTCAACTCACACATACATTAGAGACGAAATTAATATCTAATTTGTTTTTCGCTGGTCAAATCAATGGGACCACTGGTTATGAGGAGGCTGCCTGCCAGGGGTTGATGGCAGGAATCAATGCCCATCAAAAAACGAGGGAGCTCGACCCGTTCATTCTTAAAAGAAGCGAGGCCTATATCGGTGTGCTCATTGACGACCTGATCAGCAAAGGCACCGATGAACCATATCGGATGTTTACTTCTCGCGCAGAGTTCAGGACGTTGTTACGCCAGGACAACGCCGATCTCAGACTCACGCCACTGAGCAAACAATTGGGGTTAGCGGATCAGGACCGGTATACGCGCGTAGAAAAAAAATTGAATGATGTTGCCTCAATCAAAAAGATCCTACATGAAGTAAGTGCAGAGCCAGACGAAATCAATTCATTCCTCGCCTCCATCAATTCCTCACCCATACTCGAAAAGCAAAAAACGGAAAAACTCCTTCTTCGTCCAAACATCGAACTTTCACAACTGATCACCGCATTACCGAAATTGGCAGACGCGCTGAAAACATACGATCAACAGACCCTCGAGCAGGCCTCCATACAGATCAAATACGATGTTTACATTGAAAAGGAAAAAGAACTGGTTGCACGGATGAGTCAATTGGAAGAGCTTGAAATACCAGCAACATTCGATTATAAAAAAATCCAGGCACTGGGAAATGAGGCAAGAGAGAAGTTGATCCGCGTCCGCCCGCGTACACTTGGACAGGCGAGTCGAATATCAGGCATCAACCCAAGCGATGTCCAGATCCTCATGGTTTACATGGGCCGCTGATGACCATCCCAAAAAATCGCTTATGGAAAAATACATTTTCGTTACTCTTAGTAGTAACCAAAATGTTTTGCCATGGAAGCAGTGAAAATATTGAACGCTGATTTGCTCGATATCGTCTTTGACAATCGAAACAAAGAATATGGGGCTTATGAGTTGCGGCGTACCTATGGTACTCGGATAACGAAAGCGTTGCTGGTTACGGGTCTGGTAGTGACCGGACTTATAGGCATCTCTATGATGAAGCCTGCAAAAGAACCAATGACTGCGATGACAGAACCCGACGCAGTGATCATCAAGACGCAAATAATCCCTGAGGAAATAAAACCAGTTATACCTGAGCCCGTACAAGCGTCGGCCCCAAAACCACCCGTACAGTCAGAGCGGGTGACAGAGATCATCATCGTAAAAGACAATGTAAAAGTGGATCCCATTGCAACGCAGGCTGACGTGCAAATAGCCGCGATCGACGTGAAAGCCGCATCCGGTGGAGAGCCTGACAATGTTCCAGGCCCTATAGAAGGTCCCCCATCAAAAGGTATTATCGCAGCGCCCGAACCTCCATCTGACGTGCCATTGCGCGAAGTAGATGAACACGCTAAATTCAATGGAGACTGGACAAAGTTTCTGCGGCGAAACTTACGTGCAGAAGTACCGGTAGACAATGAAGCCCCGACAGGTCGCTACACCGTACTCGTCGAATTCGTGGTGGATGTTGATGGTTCGGTCAGCCAGGTCACAGCATTAACAGCACATGGTTACGGTCTCGAACAGGAAGCGGTACGCGTGATCAAAAAATCGGACAAGTGGACGCCTTCATTTTGGAAAGGCCGGCCGGTGAAAGCATACCACAAACAGCAAATAACCTTTGAAGTTGTAGGCAGCGATTGATCTAGCGCTGGAGGAAACCGATCAACATACGCTGCTCGCGTGTAGTAACGGTATTGGATGGTGTGCCAGTAATAATTCCTTTGCAGTTAGCAGATTTGCAGTTACAGTGAAATGGCTCCATTGATTCATCGAGAAAACCCGAATAGTCCAACGTCAACTCCTCGTTAACCTGGATGTCACGGGATGCGACAACGTTCAAGCCATCAAGCACCGTATTCGCATTACAACTATGATTCTGCGGAGCCCATTCCTCTGGCTTGTTATCCCACAGAATGAACACCTCCTCACTCAACGCATAAGCATATCTGCGAAAGCTGAGTTTTTGATCTTCATTCCAGTTGGTCTCAACAAAACGCCGGGTTACAATTCGCTGGGAGCGCTCTTCACCGGTAAAGATGATATCACCTTCCAGTATGTTTTTTGATGCATAGATCCCAAAGCCGGCAATTGAATTGCCGCGAACACGATAGACCTTTTGTTTCCGCTGATGACGGGCAATGCCTTCCTCTATCATGTTAAGGAGGAAACGGGTATGTTGCCCTTCCGAGTAGCGAAGTATAAAGTCTGCTGAGCCTTCATAGCCTTCGGTATAAAAAACCGAGCAGGTGAAATTGATCTCAAGAAAATAGATGGTGTTATTTCGGTCCACCCGAAAATCCAGCCTTGCATAACCAACCCCATTGAATCCTTTGAAGATTCGCTCAGAGGCAGACATGAGTTCGGCGGCGAGGACCGGATCCTCACACCGGATATTGCAATCGGGGTGTAGCTCAGAGGTTTTGAGTGCATAGGTCTTGAAACTGCGACCCTCAGGAAACCGGTATTCGACCGGGTGATATGCGCGGCAATCTCTCCCGTTGGGATCCGCCGCCACCAGGACGGTGAATTCGCGCCCATCAATGTATTGCTCCACCAACAAGGGACCGTATTCCTGGAGAATGTCTTCCATTTTTTCCCGGAGCTGATAATTATCATGAACAGCAGAACCCTCATCAATGCCCAGGCTATCGCCAGCCTTTGCTGGCTTGATAAACAGTGGATAGCTGAGTGAACGCTCTACAATTGAAAGATCCTCGGGTGATTCAACCAGGCAGTATGCGGGGGAAAGCACACCCTCGCAATGCGCCACATACTTCATCAATTCCTTAGCGGGGTCGTAAATCGTGGCATTGGGACCGGTGTAGGGAAGATTCAATAGCTCAAGTGAATGGATCACATCGATGGATGGAACCTCCCACTCGAGATAACCTTCACAGAGATTGACAAAAATATCATAGTTCTCTCGTGCAAGTGCCTTAAGCTGATTGTAAGTCGTGAGTTTGTTCAGAAATACGTGGTGTACTTCATGGCCAGGAAGAAAAGGTTGAAGGTTCCGTGGAGGATCATAGTTTTTATAATCAACACGGGTTGTAGAATAATCGGGTTGAAGCACACAGACCTTCATAGTGATTGCGTTAAAGCGTAAGTTGTCTTCGTGAAAAGGCGTCGCGGATTATGTCAAGGACAAGACCGGCAAAGCGAACTTTGCCATAGCGTAAGATGGCACCGATAGAGGTATAGTTCTCATCCTCACTTAACCCGCATTGGGCATTTACTTCGAGCATATATAATTTTCCAGTATCCTTATCCATGCGAATATCCAGACGACCATATCCGAGTCCGCCAACCGCACGATAAGCGTCGCGGGTAATTTGTTCCAATGCCGGAATCAACAGCGGATCGGGTTCACGATACTCATAAAAATTGGCATTGGCGGGCATCGGTGTTTCATCTTCATAAATTTCCCATAACCGATCAAAGGATAAAAACTTTTCCTCATCAGGAAGGGAAGGATGGAAGATTCGCTCAACAGGCGAATAAACGCGGCATTTATCCGGGCGATTACCGGGACCCACGATAAAGGTGGTGAATTCCGGTCCGGATATGTATTGCTCCACAAATAATCCATCTGCGAGCAGGTTCCAGCCCCTGTAACCACTTTGCAATACCTTCACCCGCTCGCGGAGTTCAGTGTCCTTATACACTACGTTTTTTACTGAGACACCCATACTTCCGCCCGAAACGGCCGGTTTTATAATTAGCGGTGCACCCAATCTTTCGCAGACACCCTCCAGTTTATCAGCTTCGCGAATAACTTCCCATCTGGCATGAGAGACTCCGGCCCTGTCGAACGCCTCTTTCATGGGTATTTTGGAAGTGGTTATATTATAATAATGTTCGTCGGAGCCGGTATAAATAAGGCGGTGCTTTTCCAACTCCCGTATGACCGATACCCCGGGCGTACCATTTACTTCGTCACCATCACACAGATTGAAAATGAGCGGAATCTTCCTGCCGGAAAGTTTACGGATACCCGAGATGATATGGGCATAGTCATCCATGGTAACAGGCTGCCATTTCCAGTCAGCCCTCAGCGCAGTGAATACAGCCGTGTACTCTGCGAGGCTCTGGCTGAAATCATAATAATACTGAAGGTTAGGATCGGTAGTGTGGAGATGGGGATAGAGAACCCAGATCTTCAACTTCGAAACGGGATCCGGGTGGGCAGGCGCCTGTATTTTCTTACGCTCTTTTTTCCTTATCTGTACGGCCATGCAACTGCTGTTGGATAAATCGGGTGAGTTTATAAGTATTGATAACTTCCGGATTGACATGTGCCGCACCGCGAATCTCGTGCAGGCACCTGGCCGATCCACAGTTGCAGGTGAATGGTTGCGCCATGTCCCATTCCGTGGAAGGGTAGAAGAAGGTCATTTCATCCCCTTCCTGAATGGTCCGCAGCGCCACGACTTCCATCTTATCTGTGTCAAAAAAAACATTGGGATCGCAACTGTGATTGATGTACTGCAGGTGTTCGGGCTGTAACATGATATGCCTGTCCAAGCCGACTTGTACCGTCAGATAGGTGGGTGTCGCGAGGATGTCGCCTGCTGAAAAATCAGCTACTTTATCACCGGAATTGTATTTCCTGGTGGCGAAAAAAGCTTTTTGATTGTTGAGGAGATTTTGCCTGACAACCGCGAACTGGTGATCGCTGATCGTACGGTAAGTAACATTGGTTGCGGTAGTCATAATTGATTTGATATGAAAAGATAGAACTAAACCCTTAGCATTGAACGAAGCCTTTTCAAATGTGAATAATTAGGAAGTGATGTTGAATAACCATAGCGCCTGGCGATGGCCAAAGCCGGTGCTCACCACTGAATTCCCTCAACTTGATCCGGAGCAAGTATCGCTGAAGTTCAGCGCTGGCGTTACCTAATTTTTATACCTTCACTGCTATCCATCATTATATGAAAGAAAACACACAAGACATCATCGACCGCCACAATATCAAATTCGCCGGCAAAGGCAAACAGCCTATGGTGTTTGCACACGGATTCGGTTGCGACCAGAAGATGTGGCGCTACATCGTTCCGGCCTTTGAAAATGACTACCGGATCATCCTTTTCGACTATGTAGGTGCCGGCGGCTCCCGACTGGAAAGCTACAACAGCGAGAAGTATTCCACCCTCCACGGATACGCCGAAGATGTACTGGAAATATGCGAAGCTCTTGAGCTGAAAGATGTTATTCTGGTGGGTCATTCCGTTAGTTCTATGATTGGACTGCTGGCTGCGATCCGCCAACCAAAGCTGTTTCACCGGCTTATCATGATCGGTCCATCAGCCAGCTATATCAATGAAGGAGATTACGTGGGCGGCTTTGAGCGATCCGATATCGAAGGTTTGTTGGATACCATGGAAAAGAATTATGTCGGTTGGGCCAACTTTCTTGCCCCGAATGTAATGGGTAATAAAGACCGCCCTGAACTTGCCCAGGAACTGACCGACAGTTTCTGCACTACCGACCCAACCATCGCCCGCGAGTTCGCTGCCGTGACCTTCTTTTCCGACAACCGGAAGGATCTATCGCGACTTGCCGTGCCGGTTTTGCTGCTCCAGTGCACGGATGACATCATAGCGCCGCTTGAAGTTGGTACATACCTGCATGTTCACATGCCATCAAGCACCCTGCAGGTAATGAAGGCCACAGGCCATTGCCCACACCTCAGCCACCCGGAGGAAACAATAGCATTCATGAAAGAATATCTGCATGAGTCCTGATAAGGATTACGATCTGCTTCCCGGGCTGGTATTCCGGTTTAGGCTGGATGGTACACTGAGCCAAACCAATCGTTCATTTCGTGCAGAATTTGGATACGAAGAGCAGGGCGTGCTGCAGACCCTTGACCAGGTGCTGCCTGTGTTCACACGGATTTTTCTTCAAACACACCTCTTTCCATTGCTCCGACTCCAGCGATTTGCTGAAGAGATCTTCCTGGGAATGAAACACAAATCCGGCAGAGAAGTGCCGGTCCTATTGAACTTCCGGGAGACAGGACTGGAAGAGGAAGAATACTGGGCATTTGGAATGGTGGTTTCACAACGGAAGAAATTTGAAGACGAACTCGTGCAGACAAAGAAAAATCTCGAGAAATCCATAACGGAAAACACTGAACTGACCCGAATACGAGCTGCATTAGATGAGCGGGCGCGTCAATTGGACTATAGCCTGCACCAGCTCAGACGCCATCACCATGAACTTCGCCAGTTAAACAAAGTAGTAACGCATGACCTGCAGGAACCGCTGCGAAAACTATCGGTCTACAAAAGCATGATCCAAGACCCTTCAGCGATGACGACAGACGAAGTAATCATGATAGCTGAAAAGAGCAGCACCGCTGTAGAGCAACTCAAACTGGTTGTTAATGGCCTGCAGGAATTTGTCTGGCTGACGGAAAGCACCACGATGTCGGCCGAGGTAAGACTTGGGGACATCATCCAACTTTCACTTGCCCAGTACAGGGAGGCAAACCAGGAGTCAGACCTGGCGGTAAGAGTTGGCAATCTACCCTCATTGAAAGGCAGTCCCGAGCAATTGATTCAGTTATTCCTCTATTTGTTGGATAATGCCGCCAAATTTCGCTCTGCAGCTCCACCGGTTGTCGATGTAACCAGCGAGATTGTCACCCGTAACAGCTTCCGGCATATGGAGGGAAAATATGAATACCGCGAATACCTGCAGGTAAAGCTCACGGACAATGGTACTGGTTTCGATCCCACTCACCGCGAGTCTGTTTTTGATGTCTTTACCAAACTACACCACGGAGAGGGACAGGGGCTTGGACTTGCCCTGAGCCGCAAGATCATGGAAAATCATGGTGGGCAGATCTCAGCAGAAACAACACCCGGCCAGGGCACCACGATCATCCTGGAGTTTCCGATTGATCGGAACATGAAGCCAGGGTGACCACCGTTCGTAATTGGTAACTATATTTGGTAATGCCATCGACATCAAAACAAATTCTGTACATAGATGATGATGCAGACGACCGGGAATTTTTACGGGTAATGCTCAGGCGGAAAAATGAGGAAGTGGAAATGATAGAAGCAGAAAATGGTTTTGCCGGCCTGAACTATCTTAACACGGCCAAATCCACCGGCGCACTACCCTGCCTGATTGTCCTTGATCTAAACATGCCCGTACTGAACGGCCGGGAAACCTTCCATCGCTTACACCAGGATGAAGTCCTCAATAAAGTCCCGGTGTTGATATTTACCACCAGCGAAAGCCCCGCAGATAAACTATTCTTCGAAACTAACGGCGCGGAGTTACTATCCAAGCCGACTGATATACTGTTTTACCAGCAGGCCGCTGAAAAGATGCTCCAATATTGCATTTGAGCGTCATAACTTCCGTTGATAAGGCAAAGAAAACAGCAGCCAGGTTGTTTTCCAACGCCCGAATACCAGCCAAAAAAGATTCATCGCTCCCAAATCTGTCCTCCTGACTTATGTAAATACACTTATTTACCCCCAAAGCCCTGTTGATATCCTCGAATTGATGTGAATAAGCCGCTGTGAAACGTTAGCATGAAACCGAATGATTGGACAGGAAATTCAACCACGGGTCGTTTGAGACGTTGCCAGGGAAATATCAGCCGGGTTGTTCTACCGGTATCCACATCATGATCTGTATCTGATAGTAAAAAATTATGCTGATTCACTGATTCACACTGATGGGGAAAAGCTGCCAAAAGACAGCGATGATCAGCAAACCTTATGTGGATTACCTTGTTTAAAATGTGAATATTGGAAAAACAATAATTTTGTAAAATCTGTTTTCCACTAATCCACAGCCGTAATAATAATAGATTCTTTTTTATAAAAATTATATTAATACTATTATAATAACCCGGGTTGCTCGTTTGAATTTTGTTTTGAAAAATCCGGAAAGCTGATGGAATATTGCTGAATCGAAAAAAAACATTGTCATGAACACAGCATCCTTCGAAGCGGCCAGGGCAAATGTCGGGAACAGGGGTTTTCTCGATGTTGATCTCGATCCAACGTTGGATCTGTTTGCAGCTATTGACCGGCTGAAAAAAGAAAAGAATGCGATTGTCCTGGCCCACTACTACCAGGAGCCGGACATCCAGGATGTGGCAGACTACATCGGCGACAGCCTTGGATTGGCACAGCAGGCAGAAAAGACGAAAGCAGACATGATCGTATTTGCCGGCGTGCATTTCATGGCAGAAACCGCCAAGATCCTGAACCCAACCAAAAAGGTTGTTATACCGGATCTGAAAGCGGGCTGTTCGCTTAGTGATAGTTGTCCACCCCCGCTTTTCAAGACCTTCCGTGAACAGCATCCCGATCATGTGGTTGTCAGCTACATCAACTGCAGTGCCGGCATAAAGGCACTGAGTGATGTGATCGTAACAAGCAGCAATGCACGCGCTATCGTGGACAGTTTTCCAAAAGATCAAAAGATCATTTTTGCACCAGATAAAAATCTGGGTGCTTACATCAACAAAGTAACGGGTCGCAATATGCTCCTGTGGAATGGCGCCTGTATGGTGCATGAGATTTTCAGTCTGGAGAAAATTACCCGGCTGAAAGTGCGGCATCCCAACGCCAAGTTTATCGCCCACCCGGAATGTGAGGAGCCTGTACTCCGGCTTGCGGACTATATCGGATCTACAACAGGCTTATTGAAATTTACACAGACAGACCCGGCTACTGAATTCATTGTTGCAACAGAGACTGGCATTCTGCACCAGATGATGAAATCATCTCCGGCGAAAACATTTATTCCGGCACCTCCCGAAAACAACTGTGCCTGCAATGATTGCCCGCATATGAAGTTGAATTCCCTGGAAAAGCTGTACCTGTGCATGGAATACGAAACGCCTGAGATATTTATGGACGAAGAACTGCGCCTGGCTGCACGCAAACCAATCGACCGAATGCTCGAGATTAGCGCTGCTGCGGGTCTTTGATAAACCAGAAAACCAATGACTAAAAAATATTCATTGCAGTTGCAACAAACTGACAGAACCCAATACATAATTGGGTTTTTGTTTTTGTTGATTTACGCCGGCTGCCTATTCTTTCCATTGATGGATAAAGATGCAGCGCATCACGCAAACATTGCGTTGCGAATGCTGCAATATGATGATTATGTCAGCCTTGTGGATCGGCAAACAGACTACCTGGATAAACCTCATTTCCTGTTCTGGTCATCGGCCCTGAGTTTTAAACTATTTGGGGTAAATACATTTGCTCATCGTCTGCCAGCGATATTATTTGCATTGCTGTCCATTTACAGCACTTATCGACTTACACGATTGTTAACAGATAAGACGACAGCCAAGCTTGCTGCCATCATGCTTGCATCGGCGCAGGGATTTATTCTATCCATCAATGATGCGCGGATGGAAACGCCGCTGACGGCCGGCATAATATTCGGCCTTTGGCAACTGATCGCTTATATAAACAGTCAGCGCTTGTTGCACCTTGCGGGAGCTTCTCTTGGGGCTGCAATGGCGTTCTCAACAAAAGGATGGATCGGTGTGGTGATCATCTTCATTGCTGCATTTCTTTATATGCTGCTTCAGCGAAAATGGAAAGTCCTGACCATCCCTAAAACATATCTTTTCCTGATGTTTTTTGGCTTGTTCATCAGTCCGGTACTGTATGCGTACTATCTTCAATTCGATCAGCACCCGGAAAAAGTGATCCGGAACATGACCAATATCTCCGGAGTAAAATTTATTCTATGGGACCAGAACTTCGAACGATTTGGCGGTGATAATTTCATCAAAGGGGGACGAAACAGCAGTGTATTCTTTCTGTATCATACGTTTCTCTGGGCTTATTTTCCCTGGTGCATCATTGCCTATGCCGGGTTGTTATTGTGGTTAAAAAGAATGATCGCTTATGGAAAATGGCGTCACCCGGTAAATTTTGCTGCGCTGGCGTTTGCGTTCATCTTGTTCACTATCTCATTCTCGAAGTTCAAGATGCCGCATTATATCTTTTGGTTGTTACCCCTGGCC
>JAEZAM010000148.1 GCA_023430465.1 Bacteroidota bacterium
CCCCCAGCCATCCAGCATCCAGGATCTCGCATCCCGCCCCCAGCCTACCCTATGAGACGAAATTCGTCCCCATCAAACAATCCCCGATCACTCAATTTCAAATGTGGTATCACCAACAATGCCATAAAGGAAAGTGTCATAAACGGTGAGCCCAATGTGGAACCAAGTGCTTTCGCCGCGGCATCGATCTGTGCATAACGCTGCGCCACTTCATAGCCATCTTCAGCACTCATAAGCCCGGCAACAGGCAGGGCAAGCAACTGCTCTTCCCGGCCATTTACCAGGCTCACTCCGCCTTTGCTGTCAATTACAAGATTAACGGCCCGGGCGATGCTATCATCATCGGCGCCCACCGCTACGATATTATGACTGTCATGCGCTACGGAAGAGGCAATTGCTCCCGACTTCAGCCCAAAATTGTTGATGAAGGCAATAGCCGGGGGCGCATCCTGGTAGCGGTTCACTACTACGATCTTCAGGATATCATTGGCCACATCCTGTACCCATTGCCCCATCTCGATTTTTCCCTTCATCATTTTCTTATTCGTGATGAGTTGGCCATCCAGTGCCTCGATGACTGGTATGGTAAGGGGATCATGATGGCTGGTGGCCGGCGGTGTGGTGTCGGTTGACATGACTCGGAAATCTTCCGCGGTTTTTTCCTTACAATTAAAATTGTTTACAGGATTAGAAGCCGTTCTTTCGATGAGGCTTACGCCATTTTCACTTACGAGCCGCCCGTTGATGTAGGTGTTGACAACTTCAAATTGTTCGAGGTCGGATACGATCACGAAATCGGCAGGATCACCAGCCCGCAGCATACCCACTTCAAGATTATAGTGAAGGACGGGATTGATACAAGCCGCTTTCAACACATGAAAAAGGGGAATGCCTTTACGAACCGCGCGCGCACAGAGTTCGTTGATGTGGCCGGAGAGCAGGCTGTCAGGGTGTTTATCATCACTGCAAAACATCACCTGGTTGGGATATTCATGCAGCAATTCTATCAATGCATCGAAATTGCGGGCAGCGCTGCCTTCGCGGATAAGGATCTTCATACCGCCCTGGAGTTTATCCAGTGCTTCTTCTGCGGTGAAACATTCGTGATCCGTGCTGATGCCTGCTGCAATGTATTGTCGCGCAGTCTCGCCGCGCAGACCCGGTGCATGACCGTCTACCGGTTTGCTATGACGATGAGCGGCTGCTATCTTTTTCATCACTTCCGCATCTTCATGCAGCACACCGGGAAAATTCATCATCTCGCTCAGGTAGCGAATTTCTTTTCGTTGCAGTAATTTATCTACATCATCTGCATCCAGGGAGGCGCCTGCAGTTTCAAAAGTGGTGGCGGGCACACAACTCGGTGCGCCGAAATTGAATTTGAATGGGACGGTGTTACCATTCTCTATCATGAATTCAACGCCTTTCATCCCGCAGACATTGGCGATCTCATGCGGATCACTCACCGTCGCCACGGTTCCATGAACAACCGCGAGCCGGGCGAACTCGGAAGGTATCAGCATCGAGCTTTCTATATGTACGTGACTATCGATAAACCCGGGGACGATATACCCGTTTGCACCCGCCGGCAGTTCCGGTAATTCGCTGATCGCTTTGATCGAACCGTCACTCACCGTGATCGTGGCGGGGTAGATCCGTTCGGTATGAACATCTGCCAGCATGCCTGTAATATAGAATTCCCTGTTTTCCATTCCACGAAGTTAGGCAGCAGGAAGTTCCGGGAAACGACTTTGAGACTGCCCATAGCTGCTATGTTAATTTACCAGCATTACAGCCATTCTTTAGCTGCCGGGGCCAGATTTTCCTGAGATTAGGCCTATATTGCGAGGAGTTTATTTCCAGTATCTAAATCTCTTCTGAATTTCATGGCTAAGGTAACATTCAATAACAGGAACAATGTTTTCTATACCGCTTTAAAAGCTAAAGTGGACAATTACTTCCGGGAAAACAATCTTCGCAAAACGGGCAACTGGAAACTCTACTCGAAAACCCTGATTCTCGTACCTTCTGCAATCGCTATATACATCATTCTGCTCACCGTCAGTATGCCCGCACTGCTGGCAGTTACCCTAGCTTCGTTGCTTGGTTTCATTGGTGCCAGCATTGGTTTTAATCTCATGCATGATGCCTGCCATGGCAGTTACTCCAGCAAAAAATGGGTCAATGAGCTTGTTGGCTACTCCCTGAATGCGCTGGGTGGAAATGCATTTATCTGGAAATTCAAGCATAACATCATCCATCACACGTATACAAATGTGGACGGTGTTGATGATGACATTGCCAAGAGCCCGCTCATGCGGCAGTGTGCTTCACAGAAATGGGTGCCTGCACACCGCTTTCAGCACATCTACGTAGTACTGGTATATGCGATCTCCTCCTTCGCATGGGTGTTCATCATGGATTTCAATAAATACTTTTCAAAGCGTGTCTATACAACCCCATTGCAGAAAATGAGCATGAGGGAGCACCTGGTGTTTTGGGCCAGCAAATTGCTCTACATTCTTTTTTATATCGTAATACCCGTCAGCGTGGTAGGTTGGGGCGCCTGGGCGATTGGTTTTGCGGCTATGCACGTTACACTCGGTCTTTCACTAGCGCTGGTATTCCAACTCGCACACGTTGTGGAGCATGTGGAGTTTGAAGCGACGATGGGCATGGATCAGTTGCTTATTGAAAATGAGTGGGCCATCCACCAGGTGAAGACCACAGCGAATTTCGCCCCAGACAGCTTTTTCGTCAACTGGTATGTTGGTGGACTTAACTACCAGGTGGAACATCACCTTTTTCCGAGGATCAGTCATATTCATTATCCTGCAATCAGCAAGCTGGTGCAGGAGACCTGCATGGAGTTCGGACTTCCGTATCATACTTTCCCTACGATGCGCCAGTCGATGGTGTCACATTTCCGGATGATGAAGGAACTCGGCAAGCGGCCGAAGGATCCGGTTCCGGCCATGGCTTAATCCCTGAAGATATCCGGTCTTCTTTCTTTCGTACGCTGCAGTGCCTGTTCATGCCGCCACTCATCGATCTTGCGGTGGTCACCGCTCATCAGGACATCCGGTACTTTCATGCCTTCAAATTCAACCGGCCTGGTATAGACAGGTGGGGCAAGCATATCATCCTGGAAGGAATCGAACAGGGCAGAAGTTTCATCATTCAATACGCCGGGTAACAGGCGACCAATGGCATCTACCAGCACCGCTGCTGCCAGTTCGCCGCCGCTGAGCACATAATCACCAATGGAGATCTCCCTGGTTACGTATTTCTCGCGGATGCGTTCATCGATCCCTTTGTAATGCCCGCAAATCAGCAGCAGGTTGCCTTTCAGCGAAAGACTGTTGGCGATTTTCTGGTTCAGCGTTTCACCATCCGGTGTGAGGTAAATGATGTCATCGAACTTCCTGTCCGATGAAAGTTCCGTTATCGCGCGGGCGAGTGGCTCGCACATCATCACCATTCCTGCGCCGCCACCGTACTGATAATCATCAACCATTCCATATTCATTCACGGCCCATTTGCGCAACTGGTGCACACGCACGGTAAGCAGTCCCTTGTCCTGCGCACGTTTCATGATGCTATGTTCAAAAGGGCTGGTAAGAAGTTCGGGCAGAACGGTGAGAATGTCGATATGCATGCCGCAAAGATAATCGTATCAGGTACCCGATATCCTGACTTTGGTGCTGGTGAGTTGCCCGGCAGGATCTTCGGCGATCACTCTGATCTCGTAGCTGATGCCCGCTGCCACGGTAAAGGGCTGGTTAACGACATAAGCAGCGCCTCCGGGATGGATATGCAGATGAAGGGCTTCTGCAGAGGTATTGAGGTTGATGATCTCCAGGTGCACCTCTTTCAAATAATTATTATCCGTGATGTTCGCCTTGATAAAGATCTGCGTGCCTCCGGGGACAGTGCTATTGTCAGCCGGTTCGGTCACGGTCACGACCGGTGCCTCGCGATCGTCATTGCCACCCGAATTTTTCGAGCAACCAAATGCTAACAGACAGCAAAGAATTAAAATCCGGAAGTGCATGGTTTATGTAAAATACAAAAAAAATGAGCAGATCAGTCTTCGAGGAAGTCGTCCAGTTCCCGCCGTTCTTTTTTCGTCGGCCGCCCGATCTTGCTCTGGCGTTTACCCGTGTGGAAGCTCGCCGCCTGGAACTGCAGGCGCTCGAGTTCTTCCGCCGGTGTGATATCGATATAGTTCTTGATGGCTTCGCTATGAGCGACGCGTTTTTCCAGCAGGCCGGTCACTTTTATCCGCCATCGTTTAGCTTCGGTCTTCACTTCGTATTCATCACCAAGGCTGACATTCTTTGCTGCCTTCACGGCGGTGCCTTCATATTTTACCTTGCCACTGTCGCAGGCCGCGGCCGCCATGGTCCTTGTTTTGAAGAGACGAATGGCCCAGAGGTATTTGTCTAAACGGAGTTTCTCTTTTGAAGGCATGGCGTGAACAATTAAAAACTAAAAATTCGAAACTTAAAAACTTCTATGCTTCGACATCCTGAAGGATGGTATCGATAGGGGATAGTTTCTAGTTTTAAATTTTGACTTTTGAATTTTAGCCTCATTCCGCAAAATACTTATGGAAATAAGGGATCGTTTCAATTCCCTTGTAATAGTTCTCGATGTTATATTTTTCATTCGGGCTATGCAGGTTGTCATTGTCCAGTCCGAAGCCCATGAACACGATCTTGATGCCCAATTCCTTTTCCAGGATCGAACAGATGGGGATACTTCCACCACCGCGGACTGGAATAGGAGCTTTGCCAAATGTTGCCTCAACAGCTTTGGATGCCGACTGGTAGCCCTTGCTATCGATTGGTGTCATGTAAGGTTCCCCGCCATGATGAAGTTCTGCTTTTACCTCCACCGACTTTGGCGCGATTGATTTGAAATAGTTCAGCAGTATCTCCGTGATCTTATCGGAAGTCTGGTTAGGAACAAGCCGCGCTGATATTTTAGCATAGGCCTTTGAGGGCAAAACAGTTTTTGCACCTTCGCCTGTATAGCCACCCCAGATACCATTCACTTCCAGTGTAGGGCGAATGCCTGTACGCTCATACGTGGTGTATCCTTTTTCACCCCATAATTCTTTTACACCAAGTTCTTCGCTGTATTCCTTTTCATCGTAAGGCGCACGGTTGAGAAGTTCGCGTTCTTCTTTTGTCGCCTCGGCAACATCGTCGTAGAAGCCCGGGATGGTGATATGATTATTCTCGTCATGGCAGCTCGCGATCATTTTTGCCAGTATCGTGATGGGGTTTGCCACGGCGCCACCATAAGTGCCACTGTGGAGGTCCCGGTTGGCGCCGGTCACCTCTACCTGGATATAACTGAGTCCGCGGACACCCGTATCCAGTGAGGGATTTTCCATGCTAAGCATGGAACTGTCACTGATGAGGATCACATCGGCTTTGAGTAATTCTTTATTTGCCGCTACAAATTTGCCCAGGTTAGGCGATCCCACTTCTTCCTCACCTTCGATAAGGAACTTGATATTGGTAGCCATGGTATTTGTTTTTACCATGATCTCAAGTGCTTTCACGTGCATGTAGAACTGGCCCTTATCGTCTGCTGATCCGCGCGCGTACACTTTACCATCTTTGATCACGGGGTCGAAAGGACCGCTGTGCCAGAGTTCCAATGGCTCTGGCGGTTGCACATCATAGTGACCGTATACCAGGACAGTGGGTTTTGAGGGATCGATGATCTTTTCACCAAACACTACAGGATAACCATCTGTAGCCAGCACTTCAGCATTGTCGCAGCCCGCGTCGATCAGGCTTTTCTTGACGGCATGAGCACATTTTTCCATATCCGCTTTGTGTTCTGTTTTTGCGCTGACAGAAGGTATGCGGAGGAGTTCGAGCATTTCCTCGAGGAAGCGCTGTTCATGCTGTTTCTGATAATCTTTCCAGGCTTGCATAGTTATATTTTTTTGTAGGGAATGGGTGGCGAAGATACTGCATTCCCTTAAACAGGCAGGAAGCCCCGGGGATATTCAAGGACCTCAAAGTGAGTGACAAACTCGTCCATTTGAATGAGAAAATCCAGGTCGGCGGGGTAGTACCTGGCCCGCTCAAAATCTTCGCCTGCAAAAGCCTTGATGGAATCATAATCTTTCCAGAAAGTGAGGGTCTGGAATTCCGTGGTGTTTTCGTGCTTTTTCATCAACAGGCATACGCCAAGGTTCCCGGGTGTGGAAGAATAATCTTTCAAACCCGTATCGCGCAGGTATTGGTGATAGGCTTCAGCTTTTTGCGGCGGCACCTCACCCCGCCAGATACGGGCGATCATGACTGTTTGTTTTTTGTGAGGGTAACAAGAATTACGCCGGCGAGGATAATAGCCAGGGCGATTACCTGCATCCGCGTGATCGTTTCATCAGCGATGAGCCAGCCGAGAAACACAGCTACCACGGGATTTACATAGGCATAGGTCCCAACCACGGCGGGTGAGCGGACACTTAGTAACCATACATAGGACATGTAGCCAACGAGGGACCCGAAGAATATGAGGTATCCCATGGCGAGCCACCCGGACGTGCCGATGGATGCAGGCGCAAACCCGCGATGTTCACCCGAAATGAATCCTGCGATCATAGCTGCAATCCCTGCTGCCATCATCTGCACAGCGGCTTTCATGGCGGTAGAGCCCTCCATCTTGCGGTATTTTGCATATAGTGATCCGATGGCCCATGACACGGTTCCCGCCATCAACACCAACACACTGGTGATCACCATCCCGTTGCTTTTGGGGATCATTTTTCTGTCGCCGAAAAGAACCAGCACGCCCGCAAATCCGAAGATCAACCCGAGTATGATCCCTGGGTTGCGAAAGTTGGTGCGCCAGTGCTTCCTGTCCAGCAATACAAACCATATCGGGACGGTGGCAACGATAATGGCTGCAAGACCGCTGGGTATATACTGCTCCACCCAGGCAACGGCACCGGTACCAACAAACAGCATGAGTACGCCGCTCAATGAAATTCTTCCAAGGGAGGCTGCCGGGGGTAATCTTTCACCCCGAAAGTGAAGGAATAGATAGATCAGCAGGCCTGCGGTTAGAAATCTTCCCCCAGACATGAACATGGGCGGGATGTCATGGATGGCAAACAACACCGCGAGGTAGGTAGAACCCCAGATTATATAAATTGCCGCAAACGCGAGGATGATGAGTAACTGAGCCGGTCTGTTGGTTGAAGCCATGTGCGCGTATTGCATCTGGTTGGTCAAAAATTATACCTTTCATTTTTTTCGCTTGCGCAATGCACTGGCTTTTGCCACCGCAGCGGCACCAAACTGGTCCTTGATCTTGTCGACGGCTTTGTAAAGGTTCAGCTTTTCCTCGTTGTCGTTGAACAGGTTCATCTGCATCGTGAATGGAATTAACTGACTGAACCTGACACCGATCAGCCGCACCGGCTGGCCTTTGCGATATAGCTTCTGGAAAAGTGCTTTTGTCTTTGCGATGAGCTGGTCATCCAGCGCCGTATAATCGATGGTCTCCTGCCGGGAGGTTGTTTCAAAATCCGGATAGCGGATCTTTACAGTTACACAGCCGGTGAGTTTTTCATCCTGCCGGAGGTCGTAAGCCGTTCGCTCGGTAAGCCTTACCAGTTCTGCATTCAATTGCTCCGGGTCAGTGATGTTATCGTGAAATGTATTTTCCCTGCTCATGCTTTTTTGTTCCCAGTCGGTAGCGATCTCTGCAGAACCGATACCGTGGGCTTTTTGCCACAGTGATTGTCCAAAACTGCCGACATATTTCTCCAATAGTTCCACAGGTGTGCGTGCAATATCTTCGATGGTGTAGATCCCGAAGTTTTTGAGTTGTTGCTCTGTCTGCTTGCCTACACCATTTATCTTTTCTATTTTCAGCGGCCATAGAAACTCTTTTTCTTTGCCTCGAGGGATTTCAAGAAAACCATTAGGCTTCGCTTCGTTTGTGGCCATCTTGCTGATGAATTTTGCGGACGATAGTCCGCAGGAAATAGGCAGACCGGTTTCCCGGATTACGTCTTCCCGAACGGACCGTGTGTATTCGCCGACCTTGAAAAATTTATCCATACCTGTGAGGTCGCAATAAAATTCATCGATCGATGCTTTCTCCAGCAGTGGTACTTTGGAGGCGATGATGTCAGTGACGATCCGGGAATACTTGCTGTATTCGCTGTGGCGGCCGTGGGCGATGATGGCTTGCGGGCACAGGCGCATTGCAGTGCGCATGGGCATGGCGGAATGAACCCCGAATTTTCTTGCCTCATAACTACAGGTGGATACGACACCCCGTTCTGCACTACCACCAACAATGATAGGCTTTCCCTTCAGCGATGGATCATGGAGGATTTCGACGGCAACGAAAAATGAATCGAGGTCAAAATGGGCAATATGACGGGGCTGTTCCAAGACCGGTAAATTTAATCAAATTGCCGCAGCCCCGGGGAAACTGCAGACTGGCTTATATTTGAAAGATGGAACTTGAATGGCTCAAGACGGGCATCGGACCTTTGAAAGAATTGATCGGGTTTCTCTCGAAAGAGGGAAAGACCAATGATGTGATCCGAAAGCAGTTGGTCCGCGAGCTCCGCAACAATCTCAATATTTTTCACAATGCTTACCTGAATAATGTATCCCCGGATGTGCTGATCGATATGTTGGCCAACGAGGCGGTCAAAGAAGCGCTTCGCGAAAACTTCAAATTCCGGAAATTGAAGGCCGGTAGCATCGAACCGTACCATGTGAAAGATGACCGGAATAAAAAATACGTAGGATGGAATGTAGAACGGCTGTTCGATAAGATCGATGAGAAGATCGAAGAGATGAGAAATATCAAGCGGATGAATGGTGGATCGGTAGAGAAGGTTCGCAACAATATGACCCTGATGCTAAGTAATTTGTACTACCGGATGAAACTACTCGCTGATTTTATTCTTTCAGATATAAAATAAAGTCCTTGCCACTTAACCGACTAAAGGAATTCCTGGATCCTCTGTATAGGTTGACCAGCGATGATTGGGAATTGTTTTCTTCGATCTGGCAGCCGTATAGCTGCAAACGAAAAACCGTTCTTACGGCGGCTGGCGAAACGGAGCGATACCTGTATTTCGTACTGGAAGGGCTGCAACGCGCCTATTATATTGGGGATGACGGTCAGGAGGCAACCATCGTGTTTACGTATGCACCGTCGTTTTCAGGTGTGGCAGATTCATTCCTGACACAGACGCCATCGGGGTATTTTTTTGAAACGCTGACCGCCAGTGAATTTCTCCGTACAACACATGGGCAGTTCCGCGAGCTGATGAATACCCGGCCGGCGATCATGCAGTTGGTGCTGCAGCTTACCGCCTTTGCATTGAAAGGCGTATTGGAGCGGCAGACGGAGTTGCAGTGCTATAGTGCCGAGCAAAAATTCAGGATCTTGTTGAAGCGCAGTCCGCATGTGCTGCAGATCATCCCGCACAAGTATCTGGCATCTTACCTGGGGATCGATCCGGCAACGTTCAGCAGGCTGATGGGGAATGTGAGGATTTGAAAACTCAAAACTCAAAAGTCAAAACTCAAAAGTCAAAACTCAAAAGTCAAAAGACTCACATATCCAGCACCCAGCATCCCGATTTCAAGTCCCTTCGATACGCGGCTTCGCTGCGCTCATGCGCTACTCAGGGACCGAGCGTATTAACCCCGGGATTAATCCCGGGGTTAGAACTTCATCCAGCCATCCAGCACCCTTCGACAGGCTCAGGGCAAGTCCAGCATCCAGCATCACGCATCTCGATTTCAAGTCCCTTCGATACGCGGATTCGCTGCGCTCATGCGCTACTCAGGGACCGGGCGTATTAACCCCGGGATTAATCCCGGGGTTAGCAACTTCATCCAGCATCCAGCACCCTTCGACAGGCTCAGGGCAAGTCCAGCATCCAATCATCCAGCACCCTTCGACAGGCTCAGGGCAAGTCCAGCATCCAACCATCCAGCATCCAGCATCCCTTATCCCGCACCCGTTTCTCCCAGAATACCTATTTTTACGACATAAACATGATCAACTATGGCTTATAACTTATTGAAAGGAAAACGTGGAATCATTACCGGTGCGCTGGATGAAAATTCGATAGCGTGGAAGGTGGCGGAGAAAGCACATGAGGAGGGCGCTACGTTTGTATTGACGAATGCACCTATTGCGATGCGCATGGGAGAGATAAAGAAACTGGCCGAAAAGACGGGATCGGAGATCATTCCTGCGGATGCGACGAATATAGATGAGCTCACCAATCTTTTTACAAAATCCCAGGAAGTGCTGGGTGGCAAGATCGATTTCGTGTTGCACTCCATTGGTATGAGCGTGAATATCCGGAAGAATGTACCTTATACAGAATCGAATTACGACTATTTCCAGAAGGGCATTGATGTATCGGCGATGTCACTTCATAAAATGCTTGCGGTGGCCAAAAAGCTGGATGCCATTAATGAGTGGGGCAGTGTGGTTGCATTGACCTACATGGCGGCACAGCGAACCTATCCGTTTTACACAGACATGGCCGATATCAAAGCCATGCTTGAATCGATTGCGCGGAGTTTCGGATATCATTATGGCGTGGAGAAGAAAGTGCGGATCAACACGGTTTCGCAGTCACCTACAAAAACCACGGCCGGAACGGGTATTAAGGGCTTTGGTGATTTTTATGATTTTGCAGATGCTATTGCGCCGTTGGGCAATGCCAGTGCGGAAGATTGCGCCAACTATTGCATCACGCTATTCTCTGATCTCACCAGGATGGTGACCATGCAAAACCTGTTTCACGATGGCGGCTATTCCACCACTGGGGTATCCACCGCAGTGTTGCAGAAGTTGGGTGTAGAATAAAAAAAATTCCCCGGGTAATTTATCCGGGGAACTTCATATCATTTAAAAGATCAGTACTCGTCTTCGTTGAAAAGGAAGTCATCCTGTGTAGGATAATCAGGCCAGATGTCTTCGATCGTTTCGTACACATCCCCTTCGTCTTCCAGCTCCTGGAGATTTTCCACCACTTCGATCGGGGCACCGGAACGGATCGAATAATCAATCAATTCGTCCTTGGTCGCCGGCCAGGGTGCATCTTCGAGATACGAAGCTAATTCAAGGTTCCAAAACATCTTCTCAGGGTTTTTAGTGGTTAGTAATCCAGCGAAACGGGAACAGGAATTGCTCCCAATTTTCCGCAAAAGTAACTGTATTAACGAATTTTCCAAATCCTTAGTTCTTACCGGTTTTGGGAAGTTTTTCTTAAAAAAAGAAATGTGCGGAAAAGGGTGTTTTTGACAAGGAAGCACAAATATGGATATTTGATACTATTAAAGCAGGGAAAGGCATGATTTCAGGAAATGATATACACAAGCGATACGGCGATGTAGAGGTGCTGCGCGGGGTTGATATGCACATCAATAAGGGCGAGGTCGTTGCCATCGTTGGCCCCTCCGGCTCCGGTAAAAGTACCCTCCTTCACATTCTCGGCACACTCGACTATCCCGACGCGGGTTTCATCGAGGTGAGCGGCACCCGCATCCGCTATCAGCCACGCGTTTCCCTCAGCCCTGCGGCCTGGTGGAAGAGGTTGCTGACCGTGCTGGTCGACCTGCTCATAGTCGGCACCATTTCGTATGGCATTATCACTGCTTTTTCCCAGCAGAACGAACTCCTTACTCCTTCCTGGCTGGCAGGGGGATACAATTTTCTGTTGCTCCTTTGTTATTACGTTTTTTTTGAATTCTTTACCGGCCGAACACCGGGGAAAATGGTTGCCGCGACAAAAGTGGTAGTGGCGAATGAAGGTACCCGCGCCGGTTTCGTGACCATCCTGGTCCGCAATCTCGCCCGATTTCTCCCCCTGGAATTCCTGAGTCATCTCGCTGCGCGCCCCCTGGCCTGGCATGATTCACTGTCAAACACCATTGTCATCGACAGCAAACATTCTTTCCGTGAAAAGATCGAAGACCGGCTCAGCGCCCGGGAACTGGCATTCTTTCGCAACAAGCACATGGGTTTCGTTTTCCAGTTTCACCATCTACTGCCCGAATTCACCGCCCTGGAAAATGTTTGTATCCCGGGATGGCTGGCGGGAAGAAAAAAATCCGAGGTGCGGGCTGAAGCGGAACGGCTGCTGAATATGCTGGGACTTGGTCACCGGGTGGAAAATAAACCCAATGAATTAAGTGGTGGAGAGCAGCAACGGGTTGCCGTAGCGCGGGCGTTGATCAACAAGCCGGATATTGTATTCGCGGATGAACCGACAGGCAACCTTGACTCGGCCAATGCCCGCGACCTGCACGAGTTATTCTTCCGGCTGCGCGATGAATTTCAGCAAACATTTCTCATCGTTACACACAATGAAGAACTCGCCAGCCTTAGCGACCGGACCCTGCATATGAAGGACGGTAAAATTGTCCAGGCAAATTAAACCCGCGGCTTCCACGGGATTTCCGGTATGTTCATTTCCTGTCCGATGAATCGCGCGAGTACAAACAGGTAATCGCTCAGCCGGTTAATGTACTGGAGTATGATAGGCTCGATCATCTGGCCTTCTTCCAGTAATCTTACGCAGCATCTTTCAGCCCGCCTGCAAATGCACCGTGCAATGTGAATATGAGAAATGGAGGCATGTCCGCCCGGGAGGATAAAATTCTTCATCGCCGGCAGCGCAGCATCCATGCCGTCAATTTCTTTTTCAAGCAATACCAGATCGGATTCATGAAAATCAGGGATGGCCATGCGGGTTTCCTTTCCCGGGTCCGTGGCGAGATGTGATCCAATGGTGAACAGCCGGTCCTGGATTTCGCCGAGGATATTCCTGCTTTTGTCATGATCAATGATGTCGCGGCAGAGGCCAATGTAAGAATTCAATTCGTCGATGGTTCCATACGCTTCGATGCGCAGATGTGCCTTGGGCACTTTAGTGCCACCTATCAGCGAGGTCATTCCTTTGTCACCGGTCTTTGTGTAGATTTTGAATGCCATTCCTATTCATTTGCCAGCATGTGCTGTTTTTTTGCCAGCCGCGTAAATACAAACGCGGTGTATAAAATTACGAACAATAGGTTCAGGCCGATCACCAGTTCATTGTTGTGATGGACCCACCAGGTGAATGGATGCGTTGACCGGATGGTCGCATCATTGTCCTGGAACACACCGGATATTTCGCTTGAGATATGCATGCGGTAGTATTTTGAATCCAGCATACTTACGATGATCAAGGCAATGTAAGGGATCATATAAAGATGTATGGCCAGCAGTACACCTGCGATTGTCTTCCATGATCTCATGACAATCGCGGTTACGGCGGCAAGGAGCAGGATAACTGCCAGTGCAATGTATAAGGTGCCGGTATTGGTTTCATTTGAACCTGCCAGTAACAGGAGCAAACCGATAACAATGCTGCCAAGGATACTGCTGAGAAAAACGCGTCTGCTGAATAGGCGATAGGAGAAGAGAAGCAGGGCCAGGCCGAGGGCAAAATATCCTTCAAAAAGAAACCGCTCGGGGAAATCACCGACATAAAACCCATCATGGGCATCCTGCGCCAGCGAGGTAGCGCGAAAAAGGTCGGAGAAATAGGCCACCTCTTCCTGTTGGCCGCGTTCCTGCCAATGATCGCGCCCGAGCAGGTGCCTGATGGTGTTCAATGAGTCTTCAAATACCCAGTCCGCTTTATCATTGACATTGAAAGCCTGTACTACGTGATATTTCCTCGACAACGCCATGAATGACCTCAGCACCTCATTGATAGTGTCGCGCCTGTTCATCCGGATGATGCGTTGTATTACCTGTGACAATTCCGGGCCGGTCAATGCGCCAGGGATTGGGGTTGAATTCAGCATGCAGTAATGGCGGTAGCTGAAGGCGTCAGGTTCAAGCAGCGCTTTTCTTATGAAGCGTTTTTCAGGGCTGTTGTAATTAGAACGAGTGCTGTCGGTGTAATCAAAGTTCTCTTCATACGTGTAGTTATCGGGCAAATGCATGTTGCTATCGCAACCATTGTACTTGAAATATGGTTTTTTCTCCGCGGGAAGGAAAGCGCCCGCGAGGTTCAGCGTATTCACTTCCCGCACGAGTTCTTGCCTGTTCGTCATCCTGGTGATCTTCAGTCCGGCACCTGCATGAAACGAATCGAAATAGTTAATAGACAAGAACACAATAAGGACTATGATGAAAAATTCTGCGGCGAGGTGAAGCCTGGAGATAATGTAAAATTGTTTGTATGCATTGTTACGAAGGTAGAATACGAGCCAGGCTATCATTACACCGATTGAGCATAGCACGGAAATAGCATATAGCGAGCCTCCGCCGATGCCCGCCAGTGAGTAGTGCTCCTTCATGTCGGCTGTGGTCATTGAAGCGAAGCCCGCGATAAAAAAGAGTGCATGAAGAAATAATGATAAGGCAATGAAAATGATCGCCCTGGTATTCCATAGCAGCGGGTAGTTGAGGCGGAGGTAAGTATTGAGTTGCTTGAACATAGTGTTGGTTGATTAAGCCTGGAAGAATCTCCGCGAGGAGCTGCTGATATCACGTAAATAGCGGACAGCAATTCGTTGTTCTCCGATCGCCATGAGCACGCTGGAAAGATTTGCTGTTTCATCAAAGTGCAGCAGGTACACGCCGCCATTGAAAGATGTTTGTGTCAGTCCAAGCGGAGTGAACACGCGTTGGATCTCCTCCCGGGACGCCGTTGTTTCCAGTTCGATGATCAGACCGTCTGATTTTTTTCCAGGCGTCGTATCCTGGTATTTCGGTTCGCCTTGTTTGAGAAAAATAACTTCTCTCGACACCTTTTCCACCTCGTACAATTGCTGGGAGCTTAAGATAATGGCGAGGGGCATGTGTTTCGACAGCGCCAGGTAGCGGAGGTCTTCGAGGATGACCTGTTGCGCCAGTACATCGAGATTCGCGAGCGGTTCATCCAGCAACAGCACTTCCGGTTTTTTCAGCAGGGTTCTTGCCAGTTCAAACCGCATTTTGTAGCCGGAAGAAATGCGTTGCCAGGTATAATTCCGAAACGGCCGAAGGCCCATTCGTGCGCAGATCATTTCTGTCCAGAGGATATTTCTTTTTCCCCGGAATCCATAATGGCTGGCGGTAAACTGCAGGTTTTCCATGAGCGAACCGTACCAGGGGTCAGGTCGTTGTGCGATGAAGGCCAGCCTCGTTTTTATGTCATAGGGGGTGTGTCTTTCAGGCAGGTTCGCAAGGCCATAGCTGATCTCGCCTGCATCGGGTGCCAGTTCACCATAGAGCAGCCGCAGCAGGGTGGTCTTGCCATTGCCGTTTTCGCCCACCAGTCCGGTGATACCGCCGGCATACAGCGAAAGGTCGATGTTTTTCAGCCGGAAGTTGCCACCTGCATAGGTTTTGCCGAGGCCTTTGGCAGTGAGTTTTGCTGCGGCGTGCTCGGGAGCATGGGTGAACTGGCTGTTCTCAATAAGCTGCAGCAGGCTTTCTACTTTTGGCAGCAACATATTGCTATCACTCGTTCCATGATCATCATACCAGTCGCAGAAGCGAAGTGTTTCTTCGTATATGGTGTCATTCCCCGTATCGATAGCCAGGTCGAGGAGTCGCCGGTAACCGAGGTGTTGGTCGTTATTGGCGAACCATCCATAAACTTCCTGCAGATCAGCCCGGGTGGTAGTTAAGTGCATAGCAAATTATTTATCCTGCAACAATGTAATCAGGAAAAACGCGGGAATGAAATCTGTGACGGGAAATCAGGAAAAGTGTTGGCCGGCTGGAGCAGTTTCCCTGCGCTTGTCGCTTTCGATGACGCCATCGCGAAGCCGGACGATGCGGTGGGCATGGTTGGCAATGTCTTCTTCATGGGTTACGAGTACCACGGTATTTCCCTGGGCGTGGATGCTTCCAAAGATATCCATGATCTCGTAGGAGGTCTTTGTGTCAAGGTTACCGGTTGGTTCATCGGCGAGTATCAGTGCAGGGTCATTCACCAGGGCGCGTGCAATGGCCACCCGCTGCGACTGGCCGCCGCTCAATTCGTTGGGCTTATGATGTGACCGCTCGGTGAGATTCACCAGGCTAAGCACGTGCATGGCTTTTTCATTGCGTTGTTTTCTTCCCATGCCGGCATACACAAGAGGCAGGGCAACGTTTTCCAATGCGGTAAGGCGGGGCAGGAGGTTAAATTGCTGGAATACGAAACCAATTTCTTTGTTGCGGATCTCGGCGAGTGCATTGTCCGGCATCTTGCTCACATCGTGTCCGTTCAGAATATAAGTACCCGAAGTAGGTGTGTCCAGGCAGCCCAGTATGTTCATGAGGGTGCTTTTGCCTGAACCGGAGGGGCCCATCAGCGCTACGTATTCATTCCGCGAAATATCAAGTGATAATCCTTTCAGTACCTCCAGGACATTTTTGCCCATGACGTAGTTTTTGCGGATGCCGGTAAGGTGGAGTATGGGTTCCATATTGATACGCCTGGTTTCTATTTGCGGATGACTTTTGGTACCTGGAAGAATGTGCCATCATGAAGCGGTGCGTTCTTCAGCGCTTCTTCGCGGGTAACGGTGCCGTGTACGATGTCGTCCCGCAGCACATTCACCTGGTCGGTCATGTGCAGGAGTGGCTCCACGTTATTGAGGTCGAGTTCGTTGAGCTTTTCAACAAAAGCGATCATCCGCTGGAGATCCTCGCGGATAGCGGCTTTTTCCCCGGCTTCAAAGTTCAGCCGGGCGAGATTGGCGAGTTTGTCGACCATGGCGTCGTTTACTTCCATGGAACAAATATAACCAAGGTTGTCAACCTTCTAAAGGTTGACAACATTATAAAGGTTGACAACTTGTCGAAAACGCGTAGTAAAGACCGCTTCGAAAGGGTGAGAACACCGCCCGCTGTCCGTTTTGTACCTAAACCACCCATTTTACCCAAGCAGGATAACCCATTCTGTTTATCTTCGCTCCCCTGCTACCGGAAAAAACCGGTAAGGCATTGATATGGCAGAAAAACAGCGGGTAATGAGCGGTATCCGGCCAACAGGATACCTGCACCTCGGCAACTATTTTGGCGCACTGCGTAACTACGTACGCATGCAGGAAGATTACAACTGCTTTTTCATGGTGGCCGACTGGCATTCCCTGACCACCCACCCCGATACCAAAGAACTGCGCAGCAGCGTGATGCGCGTACTTGCTGAAAACATTGCCGCCGGACTGGATCCCGAAAAAGCCTGCCTGTTCCTGCAAAGTTCAGTGCCCGAGATCGCCGAGCTCTACCTGATGCTGAATATGCTCGCCTATAAAGGCGAACTGGAAAAGACCCCCACATTCAAAGACAAGGTACGCCTGCAGCCCAATAACGTCAACGCGGGCCTGCTCACCTATCCCGTGCTCATGAGCGCTGATATCCTCGTCCATCGTGCACTGTATGTCCCGGTGGGCAAAGACCAGGAACAGCATCTCGAGATCGCAAGGAACTATGCCCAGCGCTTCAATCACCGCTATGGCGAGCTCTTCCCGGAACCCCATGCCTTTAATTTTGGCGAAAGCCTGGTAAAGATCCCCAGCCTGGACGGTGCCGGCAAGATGAGCAAAAGCGAAAACCAGATGGCCACACTCTATCTTTCGGATTCGGATGAACTGATCAGGAAAAAAATAAAGAAAGCGAAATCAGACCAGGGGCCGACCGAACCGGGTACCCCCATGCCGGATTATATCAACAACCTGTTCCTCCTCCTGGAGCTTGTGTCCGCGCCCGATGTGGTTGCGAAATTCCGGAGTGATTACGACAATGCAGTTATCCGGTATGGCGATATGAAAGAACAGCTCGGTACCGACATGATAAAATTCATTTCTCCCATCCGGGAAAAAGCGGAAAGTATCTTTCATGATGAAAAATACCTGGCCGCCGTGGTGGAATCAGGGGCAGCCAAAGCACGGCAGAGCGCGGGTGAAACGATGCGAATGGCCAGGGAAATCATGGGGCTCAAGTATTTTTAAAAAACTACCAGCATTCCGAAAAGAAGTTTTACTTTAAGCATTCGGGCAAAAAAAGATTATGGCAAAATCGAGGAAACCAAAACATATCGCCGTTGCCGGCAACATTGGCGCCGGCAAGACCACACTGACTGAAATGCTGAGCAAGCACTATAAGTGGATTCCCAACTTCGAAGACGTTGACCATAATCCCTACCTCATGGATTTTTATGAGGACATGCCCCGCTGGAGTTTTAACCTGCAGATATATTTCCTCAACAGCAGGCTTCAACAACTCGTCGAGATACAGAAAGGCACAGAAACGGTTATCCAGGACAGGACCATCTACGAAGATGCCAACATCTTTGCGCCCAATCTCCATGAAATGGGCCTGATGAGCAAGCGTGATTTCGACAATTATTTCAATTTTTTCCAGACACTGAAAACCCTGGTCCAGCCACCGGATCTGCTCATTTATCTCAATGCATCCGTACCAACCCTGGTAGGACAGATCCAGAAGCGCGGCAGGGAATATGAAGAAAATATCCGGCTGGATTACCTCAAGCGGCTGAACGAGTACTACAACAAATGGATCGAGGCATATAAAGAAGGTCCATTACTGGTGATCAACGTAGACAAGAACAAGTTCGCCGAAAAAGACGAGGACTTCGGGGAGATCATCAGCAAGGTGGACGGTCAGCTCTACGGCCTGTTCTGATTTTAGCAAGGAAATTTATTTTTATTTAACGGATGCCACCGCACGACAGGGCGCGCTCGTCCGTTTACTGACCATGAAAATCCCTGCGTTCATTTTCCTGCTTTTACTGGCTGCCATGTCCTGCTTTTCCCAGCAGGCAGGCGATGCGATCAACTGGAAGAAAGGGCAGAAGCTGACATGGGCAGACTACAAAGGCTCACCAAAGCCCGAAAGCGGTGCTGCTGCTTCAACAGCCACGCTGATCACCATCGGCTACAACATTGGTCCGGCTGGGTTTACGTATAAGATCAGCAGTACCTTTTCACCCTCCAAATCATGGGTGCTCCATAAAACGGATCATATACTTGGGCATGAGCAGGGGCATTTCGATATTGCTGAAATCTATGCGCGCAAACTTCACCAGCGCATGAAGGACTATAAATTTGATAAGGAAAACTATTCCACCCAGCTTCGGAAAATATACGATGATACGGTGCGCGAAAAAGAGTCTATGCAGGAAGCGTATGATCGGGAGACCAACCATAGCATCGACAAGGACAAGCAGGCGGAATGGCTCAGCCGGATCGCGAAGCTGTTAAAGGAAACTGAACCCTGGAGCGATTACTGATTATTCTCCTTCACAACAGGTGCAGCAGCCAGAATAGCCGCCTCCACACCTTCCCTGTATTTCTCAAAATTCTTCACGAACAGCGATGCAAGCATGTTGGCCTGTTTGTCGTAAGCTTCCTTATCCTTCCACGTGTTGCGTGGATGGAGAAGTTCTGCGGGCACGCCGGGACAATTGTCGGGAATTTCCATGCCGAACACATCGTGGCGGCTGAAGCTGGCATTGTCGAGTTCGCCATTTAAAGCCGCTGTGATCATAGCCCGTGTATACGAAAGCTTCATCCGGTTGCCGACACCGTAGGGCCCGCCGGTCCAGCCGGTATTGATCAGCCATACGTTGACATTGTGTTCCTGCATTTTTTTACCGAGCATCGCTGCGTATTTTCCGGGATGCAGTGGGAGAAATGGCGCACCGAAACAGGCGCTGAATGTGGGCTTGGGTTCGGTGACGCCCGCTTCTGTACCGGCAACTTTTGCGGTATATCCGGAAATGAACTGGTACATGGCCTGGGCGGCATTCAGCCGGGATACCGGAGGCAATACTCCAAAGGCATCACAGGTGAGGAAGAAGATATTTTTTGGCAATCCACCCACAGATGGTTCTGCCGCATTGCCAATGAAATGAAGCGGGTAGGAGACACGGGTATTTTCGGTGATGCTGCCATCATCAAAGTTGATACGATTTGTGCCTGGATGAAAGGCGACATTCTCCACCAGCGCTCCCGGCCGGATGGCCTGGAAGATCTCCGGCTCTTTCTCCTCGGAGAGATTGATTGTTTTTGCATAGCAACCACCTTCGAAATTGAAGATTCCGTCAGCAGTCCAGCCATGTTCATCATCACCGATCAATTGGCGGGCCGGGTCAGCACTCAGCGTGGTCTTGCCCGTCCCACTCAATCCAAAGAATACAGCAGTGTCGCCGTCTTTACCAATATTGGCACTGCAATGCATGCTCAGTACATTTTCTTCGTGCGGGAGGACGTAGTTGAGTATGGTAAAAATTCCTTTTTTCATTTCACCGGTGTAACCTGATCCCGCAATGAGAATGGTTTTATGTTTAAATGAAACCACCGATGCATTGTGCTGGCGGGTGCCACAGATCGCAGGATCAAGGCGCAGGCCGGGTGCGGATATGATGTGCCAGTCAGGTTTGAAACCTTCCAGCTCCTCTTCTGCGGGGCGGAGGAACATGTTGTACGCAAAAAGGTTGTTCCAGGGCTTTTCGTTGATCACGCGGATGTTGAGCCTGTAGCGCTCATCGGCACAGGCATAGCAGTCCCGTACCCAAAGTTCTTTTTGTTTATCGAGATAGGAAATGATGGTTTCGTATATGGTATCATAGGAGGAAGGCTCCATTGGGATGTTAAACTCATTCCAATGGACTGTCTCCGCAGTAATATCATCGGTGATAATGAATTTGTCTTTTGGGGACCGACCGGTGAACTCGCCCGTGCGGATGACAAGCGCGCCGGTATCATTCAGCACACCTTCGCCGATCCGGAGGGTGTCTTCCACCAGTTCTTCCGGTGTAGACTGGTAATGTACTTTTTCAACGTTTTCGAGACCAAGACGGGAAATATTGCGCGATGGGAGAGAGATCACGGAGGTAAAAGACATAAGGGCAATCGTTTAATGTGGCTACAAAAGTAAGCCACAATTTCCGGTATATACAAACGAGTGTTAGTGCGACACATTAGAATTTTCGCAGTCAGGGTCGGGTTTTTGAAAGAAAATTGCATTTTGGAGGCGTTTTTTTATATTTTTTCCAACATAAAACGATTAGCGCTTGAAAATCTTAGAAAAATGTTTTTTTCCTGGCCAACGCGCACATATTTTTAATCTGCTAACTTGCAGTCCTGCAAAACATTAGCTGACATCATGAAGAATCTCCCCCTCGATCCCGCCATATTTACGCTCAACCGCGAGCGCTTCACTGCGCGGATGAAACCCAACTCCATCGCCATTTTCGTCAGCAATGACGAGGTACCCAGCAATGGCGATGCGCTTTACCGCTTTGCCCAGAACAGTGACCTGTACTGGCTTTCGGGTATTACCCAGGAAGACAGCATGGTCATTCTTTATCCCGATAACCCCGATCCTAAATACCGGGAAGTGCTGGTGCTGGTTCGCCCCAACGAGCTCAAGGAGAAGTGGGATGGTAAACGCTTGCGGGCCGCAGAAGCAAAGGCCATGAGCGGCATGCAGACTGTTGTATGGCTGGATGCCCTGGACGGACTGCTGCAACCCTGGATCCATCTGGCCGATACCATCTATCTTGATACCAATGAGAATGACCGCAAGGCCAGCCTGGTGCGCAGCCGCGATTACCGGTTTGTTGATGAAATGCGCAGCCGCTACCCGCTTCATGCCTATGAACGCGCGGCGAAAATCATGAAAGATCTGCGTGGCATCAAGACGGAAGGGGAGGTGAAAGTACTGCAACAGGCCATCGACATCACGGATAACACATTTCGCCGTATACTGAAATTTGTGAAGCCGGGCGTCATGGAATATGAGATCGAAGCGGAAATCGTCCATTCTTTTCTCAGTCAGCGGGCGAGCGGTGAAGCATATGGCAGCATCATTGCCAGCGGTGACCGGGCACGCACATTGCATTATGTTTCCAATAACCAGGAGTGCCTGGATGGCGAACTGATCCTGATGGATTTTGGTGCGGCATACGGGGGTTATTGTGCCGACCTGACACGGACAATTCCGGTCAATGGAAAATTTACCGAACGGCAGAAAGAAGTGTATAATGCCTGCCTTCACCTGCACAATTATGCTAAATCTTTATTGAAACCAGGTATCACGATCATCGATTACACCGATAAAGTGGGAGACGAGGCCAGCCGGCAGTTTGAGAAGCTTGGGCTTATCAGTGCTGCGGATATCAAAAATGAGGATCCTGAAAACCGTGCTTACCGCAAATATCTTTATCACGGCATCTCTCACCACCTGGGTATCGATGTGCATGATCTCGGAACCAGAACCGCACCCATCGAACCGGGCATGGTGCTGACTGTGGAGCCCGGAATTTATATTGAAGAAGAGAAAATGGGTATACGGATCGAGAACAACGTCTGGATCACTGAAACGGGCAACATCGATCTCATGAAAAATATACCGATCACCGTCGAGGAGATTGAGAGCCTCATGAAAAAATAACTTATATCTTTCAGGGATGAAGCAAATTCCTAATCTGTTCACATTACTGAACCTCGTCTTTGGCTGCCTTGCCATTGTGGTGGCCCTGCAGAATGGTATCATGATCATCAAAGCAGAAGACGGAACGGAGGAATTGGTCCAGCTCCCGGAAAAGATATGGATGGCTTCGCTTTTCATCGGCCTCGCAGCCGTGGTTGATTTCCTGGACGGGTTCCTTGCCCGTCTGCTTGGCGCTGATTCGGCTATGGGAAAACAGCTCGATTCGCTGGCGGACATTGTCAGCTTCGGTGTGGCGCCATCCGTCATCCTATACCAGTTCCTGCGGCTTGGCTATGCTGCAGAGCCCGATGGTATTGAGACCTCGATCGGTTACCTGGTTCCTTCTTTTCTATTCGCTGCTGCGGGCGCATGGCGACTGGCGCGGTATAACATCGATACCACGCAGACCAATTCATTCCGCGGTGTGCCTATCCCGGCCGCCGGCCTGATGGTTGCTTCCTTTCCCCTCATTTACTGGTACTCCTCCCATGACTGGGCAAGGGAGCTGTTGCTGAACGTTTATTTCATCTATGGGATCATCGTTATCCTTTCATTGCTCATGGTGAGCAGGCTTCCCATGCTTGCGTTTAAATTTCGCAGTACCAAGATCGCCGACCTGCTTCCGCTGATCATTATTGCGGCCGTGGGCGTTGCCAGTGCCATTTTTTTACAATGGCTTGCCGTGCCGGTCACCTTCCTCGCTTATGTTTTAATATCTTTGCTTTTTAAAAATAAATTCGCATGACGTACACAGTTGAGATCAAGATTATGCCTTTGAAAGACCTGCTGGATCCCCAGGGAAAAGCTGTAATGGGTGGATTGGGCAACCTCGGCCTCGCTGGTGTGGAAGATGTTCGTGTAGGGAAGAATATCAGCCTGCGCGTAAATGCTGATTCCGCGGAAAAGGCCAGGGAGATCGCTGACCAGGCAACCAAAAAACTGCTGGCCAACCAGGTCATGGAATATTATGAAATAGAAGTGGAAGGATAATTTCACGCTCCGCATTTATCCAACTATCACCATTGTTATACCTTGTTCCAACACCCATCGGTAACCTTAAAGACATCACCCTGCGTGCACTGGAGGTACTCAAGTCGGTCGATGTGATTCTCGCTGAAGACACCCGTAACAGCGCTCACCTGCTGAATCACTACGGAATCAGCAAGCCGGTTTCACCCTATCATCAACACAACGAGCATAAGATCCTTCAGCATCTCGTCAACCAGTTGCGCGAAGGAAAAAGCATGGCTGTAATTACTGATGCGGGCACACCCGGCATTTCCGATCCTGCTTTTCTCCTTGTGCGTGAATGCATCCGTGAAGATATCAAAGTAGAATGCCTTCCCGGTGCTACCGCTTTTGTACCAGCCCTTGTGAATAGCGGCATCCCGACAAACAGGTTTGTCTTTGAGGGATTTCTTCCCCTCAAAAAAGGCAGGCAGACCATGATGAAGCAACTTGCGGAAGAGGAAAGGACAATCATTCTCTATGAGTCACCGGTCAGGCTGGTGAAGACTTTGCAGGAACTCGCCACTTACCTCGGCGGAACGCGCCTTGCATCCGTTAGCCGCGAACTTTCCAAAATGTTCGAAGAGAATAAACGCGGTACACTGGAAGAACTCATCGCCTGGTTCTCTGCTAAACCAGTAAAAGGAGAGATCGTTATCATCCTTGCAGGGAAATGATAATATTAACCTAAAGATCAGTCTGGCACGGTTTTTCAAATCTTAACTTTCTCAACTTTGAACAATAAATAAATAGGTATGAAGAAGAAAGTCATATTGTTTGTCGGCATCCTCCTGTTTTTTGCCGGAAGTATTTCCGCCCAGATCCGCAGTATACCAAAGGTCGTGGAAGAAACATTTACCAGCCAGTACAAAGATGCCACCAACGTACAGTACCGCGATGAACTCGTGCGGGTTGATGTTTCATTTACACTGAATGATGAGAAGATGATGGCAACTTATTCCAACAAGGGTGTCTGGAAAGAAACAAAGAAAGAATGGACCTTTGATCAGCTATCGCCTGAAGTAAAAGACGGATTTCAGAAAAGCAAATATGCCGACCGCGAAGTGGAAGAAACGATGGTGATCTACCTGCCGGGTGGCAGCGAACAATACCGGATCCTTGCTAAAAAGAACGATGTAGATAAACGTTATCTATATTTCAATACGAAAGGGCGGCTATTGCGATCGTCTATCACGCTATAAATGCCTCTCCTGTAAATTTGACTGACAGAACCCGCCGGGTTCTGTTTTTTACATTAGGGTGATTTCTTTTGCCGAAATTTACCCATCTAAATCTAAAAAAGGTACAATGAAGAAATGGTTCTGTTTCTTATCCGGCACGTTGATCCTGCCTCTCGCTTTGTTGGCGCAGCCTGACCGCTGGCAACAAAAGGTGAAATACCAGATGGACATTGACATGAATGTGCAGACCAACCAGTTTACCGGCAAACAAAAACTGGAATACTGGAACAACTCGCCTGACACGCTGACCCGGGTTTTCTATCATCTTTATTTCAATGCTTTTCAGCCCGGCAGCATGATGGACAACCGCAGCCGTCGCCAGGGCGGGATCCAGATTGGGCGCGGGTCAGACTGGGATGCACGCGTACGGGACCGTATCCAGAACCTGAAACCCGATGAGATCGGCTATCAGAAGATCCGTTCTCTGAAAATGAATGGAAGGCCGCAGAAATTTGAAGTGCTGGAAACAATTCTTGAAGTGAAACTTGACCGGCCAATCCTGCCGAAATCGAAGGTGACCTTCGACATGGAATTCGAGGCGCAGGTACCGCTGCAGGTTCGCCGCAGTGGCCGCGATAACCCTTCCACCAAGGTCCGGTATTCCATGAGCCAGTGGTACCCGAAGCTCGCCGAGTATGATTATGAAGGCTGGCATCCTACACCTTATGTAGGTCGTGAATTCTACGGCGTATGGGGGGATTATGATGTTAACATCACCATCGATAAAAACTATATCCTCGGCGGCACGGGTTATCTTCAGAACGCATCACAGATCGGTTATGGCTATGAAGCAGAAGGCACAAGGGTAAACCGCCCTGCAGGTGATAAGCTCACCTGGAAATTCACTGCACCAAATGTGCATGATTTCATGTGGGCAGCCGATCCTGAATTCAAACACATGAAAAAGCAGGTGCGCAATGACCTTACGTTCCATCTGCTTTATAAAGCAGGCAGCTCCAACGCAGCCACCTGGGAAAAGATCCTGGTGGATGCAGAGAAGGCATTGCCCTTTATCGAGAAAACATTTGGGCCTTACACGTACAAACAATATTCATTTATACACGGTGGTGATGGTGGTATGGAATACCCAATGGCGACACTGCTGGCCGGACCCGGTGCCTGGCTGCATGAATGGCTGCACAACTGGTACCATGGTATCATGGGCAGCAACGAGTCGCTCTACGCCTGGATGGACGAAGGCTTCACCTCCTATGCAGAAGAACGCGTGACGCAATTCCTGGACGGTACTTCAGGGTTTGCACAAGATGGAAATTATAAAGGATATTATTCGCTGGTAAAAAGCAACAAGGAAGAGCCACTGAGCACGCACGCAGATCATTTCAATACCAACTACGCTTACGGCCTTGCATCCTACTCAAAAGGGGCAGTCTTTATGGAGCAGCTTGGCTACATCATTGGCGCGCAGACACGCGACAAAGTGCTTCTTGAGTACTATCGCCAGTGGAAGTTCAAGCATCCCAATGTAGCCGACTTTATCCGTGTAGCAGAAAAAACAAGTGATATCAAACTCGACTGGTACAAGGAATATTGGGTGAACTCTGTGAAGACCATCGATTATGCCTTCGATAGTTTATGGGAAGAAAGCGGGAAAACGAAGATCCGCCTGAAAAAGATCGGGATGATGCCAATGCCCATCGACCTGAAGATAACCTTCCAGGATGGAACGGAAGAACTGCACTATGTGCCGATGAACCTCATGTATGGTGAAAAGCCCGCTGAAGATAAAACACAGCGCAAAGTTTATCCCGCGTGGAAATGGACAAGCGAGACTTACGTGGTGGAAAGCGACAGGAAACTGGCAGATATTGCCCTGGCGGAAATAGATCCCTCCTTGCGCATGGCGGACGTGGAAAGGCAAAACAATAAGCTGCAGTTGAAGCGGCAGTAGAATCGACTTTAATTGTTTATAAAAAATATCCCGGGCGATTGCCTGGGATATTTTTTTAGATGATTAGCGCCCTCAGAATCGTTCACACGCCGGCAGAAAGGTTTATGGTCAATGGTAGAAAAACGAAAACAGTATTGCTGCACGAAACTACTCGGATTACCCCTACAAGGAAATACCACTTTTGTGGTATTTTTTGGTCCTCAACGACCGAAGAATTTATTTACTGCCTCGATCCGATTCGTGACATGTAATTTTTCGTAAATATGATACACGTGTTTGCGAACGGTCTCTGGGCTGATGAACAGCTCTGCTGCGATTTCCTTGTACATGAGTCCTTTTGACAACTGCTCAAGGATCTCGCGCTCGCGGTTAGACAGATCATTCAGGAGTTCGGTATCAGGTCCGTCGGCCATAGCAGGTTTGTGTTGAAACGCTGCTACCACCTTTCGTGCGATCTGGCTGCTCATCGGCGCACCGCCCTGGTAAAGCTCCCGGATAGCCTCCAGCATCCGGGCGGGGGCTGTTTTTTTAAGTATATAGCCACTGGCACCGGCACTGAGTGCTTCAAAGATTTTCTCATCTTCCTCATACACGGTACACATCATGAAATTGGTGGCGGGAATCTGTTGTTTCAGTATCCGCACGCAGTCGATCCCACTCTGATCCGTGCCGAGGTTGATGTCCATCAGTACCACATCGGGCTTCAGGAACGGTAGTTCGCGGATAGCTTCTTCGGCTGTGCCGATGGTGCCAATACAGGAGTAGCCCTCGGACATACTGATGATCTCTTCCAGCGCGCTCCTCAGGTCTCGGTTATCGTCAACAATACAAACGGTAATGTCCTTCATTAGACAAAAATCAGGTATCAGGGCCAGCTAACCAATACCACAAACTGGTAGTATTTTAACGGGGGACGTAAAGGATGTATTTGTCGGCAAATGATTCTTCAGGGAATATGTCCGTAACGGCCATCACGCGGGGGCGTGTACCGCTTTCCTGGATCTCGATGTTCAGGTCGCCGCCTTTCAGGCAGATCAGCCCGGGTTTATGGATGGGCTGTTCATCGGTTTCCATGTCGGCAAATCGTGACCGGGTATGCAGCAGCGGCCGGCTCCATTGCCAGAGGTCCTTTAACTGTGCCACAGCGCGGGAGACAACGTAGTCGAATTTGCGGTCACGTACCGCTTCGATACGGCTGTGACGGGTGGTTATATTTTTAATGTCGGCTGCTTCACATACAGCTTCGATGACCTTCAACTTTTTTGCAATGCTATCTACCAGCAGGAATTTTACTTCCGGATAAAATATGGCCAGCGGTACGCCGGGGAAGCCGCCACCTGTTCCAAGATCCACCACTTCACTTCCCGGTGGGAAATAAAACTGGGTAGCGATGCTTAATGAATGCAGTACATGCTTCTCGTAAAGGCTGTCAATGTCTTTGCGGGAAACGACATTGATCTTTTCATTCCATTCGCGGTACAGGGGTTCGAGCAACTGGAACTGGCGAAGTTGCTCAGGAGTAAAATCAGCGAAATATTTCAGAACGATATCCATAGTTAGTTCCAACGTTTATCAGGTCTTCTCCAGAGAGCCGGTGCAAAGATGAGGTAATAGAAAAACATCCAGAGATCCAGAAAGATAAACCAGGGCCAAAGATCTTTTTCCTCCATTTTCTTCATTGACTTATAAAATATCCAACCCTGCATCAGCATGCGTGCACCAAAGACAACGAGCGCCCAGCGCCAATCGTAAAACAAGATGGATGCAACAAAGAGCGGGTAGAAAAGAAATTGCGTGCTGAAATACAGACCGAGCAGGAATTTGTGTTTCGGCTTATAATATTTAGCTGTTGTATAGTGCCGTGATTTTTGTTTCATCCAGGCACGGAGGCTTGTTTTAGGTATGGAGCGGGTAATGGCTTCCGGATCAATGGTCACTGCCGTGTTTCGTCGTGTCGCAACTTTATTGATAAACAGGTCATCGTCGCCACTGGGTATATGATTGATAGAGGAGAATCCTTTGTTGCGAATGAACACATCTTTTTTATACGACAGGTTTCGGCCCACTCCCATGTAGGGTATGCCTGCCAGGGCATATGAAAGGTATTGCAGGGCGGTATGAAAGGTTTCGAAACGGATTAGTTTATTCAGCAGTCCTTTCTTTTTATGATAGGCCCCATACCCAAGTACGATCTCCGTTTCGGGGTCATACGCCTCCTGCATGCGCTGTATCCAGTTTTCGCTGGCAGGGACGCAGTCAGCGTCTGTAAGCAGCAACACTTCATGCCGCGCTTCGCGAATGCCGATCGATAACGGATATTTTTTACCCGAGATCAATTTGGCCTCCTGGGTGAGTTCAACAACGTTCAGTGACTTGAACGTTTTCTTCAGCTCCTGCAGGATATATTTGGAATCATCGAGGGAGTTATCGTTTACCGTGATCACTTCATAGGTGCTGGGATAGGCTTGTACCAGCACGCCCGGGAGGTTGCGGGCAAGGTTTTCATCCTCATCGCGTGCGCAGATGATGACTGAAACAGGGTGTTGCTGGGTCTGGGTGCGGGGTTTTTGTTTGTAAAAAGCTATTCTGCTGAAAAACCATGCATAATAAAAAATCTGAATAGCGGCAGCGGCAATGAATACGCCGAAGAGTATCTCATTCCAGTTAATTGGTGGCATAACCGCAAATGTACACCCGGCAAGGCATACGAAGAATGTGTCAGGACGCTCATTTTGCCGCAGGTCATAAAAATCATGCGAGTGCTTATCTTGCACCGCTATGGCTGCACTTAAATTTACATTGGAACATACTGATTCAGCTTCAAAGGCCCGCGCCGGCACGATCGTCACAGATCATGGTACCATACGTACCCCCATCTTCATGCCGGTCGGTACTGCAGGCACAGTGAAGGCGGTAAGCCAGCAGCAATTGGTGCAGGATGTGAAGGCGCAGATCATACTGGGCAATACTTATCATCTGTATCTCCGGCCGGGGCTGGAAGTGCTGGAGGCTGCCGGCGGACTGCACCGCTTCAATGGCTGGCAGCGGCCAATCCTCACCGACAGTGGCGGCTACCAGGTCTTTTCGCTCGCCGGTACCCGAAAGATCCGGGAAGAAGGGGTCACCTTCCAGTCGCATATCGATGGCAGCAAGCATCTTTTTTCCCCGGAATATGTGATGGACATCCAACGCACGATTGGCGGAGATATCATGATGGCATTTGATGAGTGCCCGCCGGGCGGCAGCGAGTATAGTTATGCGCGTACATCGATGGAGCTGACACATCGCTGGCTTGACCGGTGCTATGACAGATTCAACAGCACAGCCGATAAATATGGCTATACGCAGAATCTTTTCCCCATTGTTCAAGGCGGTACATTCAAGGATCTGCGCAAACAATCCTGTGAGTACATCGCAGCAAAGGATGCCAGAGGCAATGCCATCGGAGGATTGAGTGTAGGCGAGCCCGAGCCGGTGATGTATGAAATATGCGAGTGGTGTTGTGATCACCTCCCTGTGAACAGGCCCCGTTACCTCATGGGTGTTGGTACACCATGGAACATTTTGGAATGTATCAGCATGGGCGTTGATATGTTTGATTGTGTGATGCCAACCAGGAACGGGAGAAACGCCATGTTATTCACGACCCGGGGTGTGATCAATATTGATAACAAGAAATGGGAAAAAGATTTTTCTCCCATCGATGATGGGCTTGATGCCGAGGTGAGCAACTACTACAGCCGTTCATATCTGCGTCACCTCATGAAATCGAAAGAGATCCTGGGCATGACGATTGCCAGCATGCATAACCTGGCCTTTTATCTCTGGCTGGTGGAAACCGCAAGGGAAAAGATCATCTCCGGTGAATTCAATGCCTGGAAAAATGAAATGACAACCGTGCTGAAAACAAGGTTATAATTTGTGCAGGCCATGTTTAATGGCAAAAAGCACCAGGCCAACGCGGGACTGGACTTCCAGTTTTTTAAACAGCTCGTCGCGGTATCCTTCCACCGTCCGCGGGCTCAGTTCCATTTTATCTGCAATTTGCTTATAGGTCATTTCAGTGCAGGCAAGCTTCAGGAAGCTGATCTCGCGCTTCGTGAGTTCGGAAAGTATGTCTGCCTGGGTATTCTCTTCACCGCGGACATAGGTCAGCATTTTGTTGCTCACGAGATCGTTCATAAAAAAACCTTTATCGCGGATATCGTCCAGTGCCTGTTTGAAGACGGCAGGTTTGCTGTCTTTCAGCACGAAGCCGCGTGCACCCGCTTTCAACATCCCGATGATGGCGGTATCATTGTCCATCATGCTCAATACCAGCACTTTTACAGCGGGGAGTTTTTCCTGTATCCACGCTGCTGTTTCATATCCGTTCATTTCAGGCATCGTGATGTCAAGCAGTACGATATCCGGCGCGCCGTGCCTGGCAACCTGGTCGATAAATTCTTTTCCGTTGTCAGCTTCAAACATCACGGTGTAGCCGCCGAAAGAAGTCATCAGCGACGCAAGTCCGTTTCTCAGCAGCGAGTGGTCATCGACGAGTGCGATGCGGGTGGTAGTGGTGTTATTCATTGTTGGCGGTATTAATTAGTATCATTACGGTGGTGCCTGAGCCAGGTGAGCTCGTCAGATCAAGTTGGGCACCGATCATTGCGGCTCGCTTGCTCATGTTGTGGAGGCCTGCTCCCGCCGATGAATCGGCGCTGTTGAAGCCTGTTCCGTTGTCATGGATACTCAGCAGGATATCCTGACCTTTCATTTCCGTGGTAAGGGAAATGGTATTGGCGCCGGCATGCTTGATAATATTATTCAGCACTTCCTGGATGATACGGAAGAGGATGATTTGTTTTTCATTGCTGATCCCGGGCAGACTTTCCTGGGTTCGCATTTCTATTGTGTAGCCGGCTGATTTGCGGATGTCATTGAGGAGGCGTTCGGTGGCTTTGACCCAGCCGGTCTTACGGATGAGGTCCGTGTCGAGGGAATGGCTGAGGTTCCGGAGGTCTGTGATGGCCTTGCCAAGCAGATCATCCATCAGCGGGATCTTTTCGTCCGCGTTAGTGGCGGAGATGGTATTGAGGTTGATACGCACAAGGCTCAGCACCTGGCCGATGTTGTCATGGATCTCATTACCGATATGGGTGAATGTTTCTTCCTGCATCTCCAGTTTCGAGCGGAGCAGGGTTTGTTCAAACTGTGCGCTCATCCGTTCTTTTTCGCGAATGAGGTTATTCTTACGTTTTAAATAGATACGAAAGAACATGATGGCGGCGACGAACAGCAGCAGCACGAAAAGGCTGGCTGAAACAACCGATAGGGCAAGGTCTAATTTTTCTTTTTGCATAGGTAGAAGGCATAAATGAAACAGGTATACATGAAAACGCTCATCGTCTGCGGAATCACCCGGTAAAGCCGAACACCGAAAAAGGTGGCTTTATTTTCCAGCAGGTGATTATAGAGCGAAAGAGATATGTTGACAACGGGATAGTGGATGACGATACCGATCGTGATCCAGAGCAGGGGTCGCCATTTTTCTTCTTCTGCGGCGTCATCCAGGCTGAAGTAATTGAAAAGGAAAAGCAGACCCAGGCAGTCGATGATAAATCCTGCAGAGATGAACAGGTATTTATTATAGACCATAACTGATTGCGACAACGCAAAGGTGAGTGCGAACGCGGCCACATAGGTTACCACAAGTCCGATGATCAACCGGCGATATGGCCGGTGGAAGGGCAGTCGAAAATAGATCGCTGCGAAGAAAATCATGTTCAGCAGGCCATAGATGTTGTAAACGCCGCCTGTGCTGAGCATAGGATTGCGCAATACAAGAATGTGCAGGGTCAACTCCTGCAGGAATACGATCCATAGAACAGGTACGAATGGAAATAAGGCCCTGTTCACCAGGCTCTTCCACCAGATGGTGGCGGAAGCGGCCGCGGTGAACAGAACCAGGAGATAAATGATCGGGAACGCCATATTATGGGTTAAGTGTGCCGGCGTTGAACGGTGGAACGAGTGTTCCGGAGCCATCTTTACCCTCGGTCGATGGCTGTTCTGCAGGTTTACCGGCTTTGTAAGGCCATACGATGACCGTGATTCGACCCGCATTGGCGCCGTCGGGATACACCCCCAGGCAGATACGGAATTCATCGGCATACATTTTCACGGATGTCATCCAGCTCATCAGGTCTGTAGAAACGAAGGATACGGACGCGGTTTGTGAGTTCATGTCCACGCCCAGCTTTTGCATGTAGGAAGTGTAGGCTGCTGTCATAGCGAAGCCCTGGTTCGGAGAAATAGGTCCATTTGCCATAAGTAGGAATTTTGGTGATTTGTACGTCCAAAATACTGATTCGCAGCCTATTAATTAAGTACCCGGTAAAAAAAAGCTATGAAACGGTAAGCTGTACCGTTAAAAAACGGTATCGATGATGTGAATAGACCCGTTGTTTTGAGTTGCCGGAATCTGCAGTTTTGCAGCAGGGTCTTTTGAGAAGACCATTAACCATTAACCTGATCAATATCTAGAGCCACCAGTTACTACCACTGGTGGCTTTTTTTGCGTGGGTGTGGTTGCCGCATTCGGCATCCAGTACCCAGTACCCAGCCCTCCGATTTCAGGGCCCTTCGGTACGCCCATTCGCTACGCTCATGCGCTACTCAGGGACCGGGCGTATTTTTAAATTAAAAATTAAAAAT